>CAMLCX010000204.1 GCA_946478635.1 uncultured Pseudomonadota bacterium | reverse complement strand
ACTATCGCCCGAGCGAAAAAAATCCCAAGCCGATCTGCACGATTTGCGTCTGGGCACTGGCAGCCGATACCGAAGAAGAAGCGCGGTTTCAATTCAAATCGCGCGAACGCGCAATGATCGATCGCAGACAAGGCATCCGGCAGCCGCTCATGTCGCCCGAGGAAGCCATGCGCCCCTATTCTCTCGCGGAGATGGCGACTGCCGAGAAGCTGCACCGCAAAGCGATTGTCGGCTCCACAGATCAGGTTGCCGCGCGACTGAAAGAACTCGCGAAAAGCTTAGACCTCGACGAACTGGTGGTGGTCACGTGGACATACGACCCAGCCCCGCGCCATCGCTCCTACGAACTGCTGGCGGAAGCCTTTGGATTGGAAAAAACCTAGCCCCATTCGGCAGCCTGTTTCATACGAAGCCAAGATTGTCTCATTGACACGACTTTTCAGAGGTGTTAGTCGGGCTTCGAGTCATAGCGATTCAGCGGGGGATCACGGGAAGAGAGTTGACGAAACCGCAGTTCTCGGGGGTGCCTATTGAGAAGCGATAGATCCAAGCCGGTGGTGCTTTTCCAAATTTATCTTGGCGCGCTATTGCTCGGTCTTGGCTTCGATCTCTTCATGGGCAGCGTCGCTTTTCCGCAAACTTCTTTCTTTCAGGGGAAAACCGTTACCATCCTCGAGAGCAGCGCGCCCGGCGGAGTCGGGAGCATGCGGACCAAAGCCGTGGCTCCTTTTCTCCAAAAGTATATTCCGGGAAATCCCACCGTTGTGATGCAGTACATGGACGGCGGCGGCGGGAAGAAGGCGGCAAACCACCTTTACAATTCGGTCCGTCCGGACGGCCTGACCATTGGCCGCATGTCGACCCCATTCGTCATGCAACCCATTCTCGGAGAGAGCGGGATTCTCTACGACATCGATAAAGTGAGCTACCTCGGAACCAGCTATAGCGGCGGCTACCATGTTTTTTTTACACGCAAGGAGGCGGGCATCGACAGTTTGGAAAAGCTCCGCGCGGCTTCAGGTTTGAGAATAGGCTCCCAGTCGGTGGGACATCTGATCTACATCTCGGGTCGAATGTTCGCGTACCTGATCGGGCTGAAACAACCCAGATTCGTTACCGGATACAACTCACCGGAGCTCGATGTGGCCATCGAGCAGGGTGAGATCGACACTCGGTCAACCGTGGCGGACGCGCTGCTGCACGAAAAACCGCAATGGGTCGATAAAAGTCTCATGAACTTCCATGGCATCATCGAGATCCCCAAGGGACGGAAACACGCGCATCCGCGCTTTGCCGGACTTCCCGATGTCGAGAGCTTTGCTCGGTCCGACATGGACCGGAAAGTCGTTGCGTTGTACCGGACCTTCGTCGGCAGCGGCAACCCATTTATCCTTCCTCCCGGCACGCCTAAAGACCGCGTGCACATCCTGCAGGAAGCGATGCGCAAAACCTATAGAGACGCCGATTTCTTCAAGGAGTATACCAAGCTCACCGGACTAAAGGCCGAGCCGCAAATGCCGGAGGAGCTGGAGCAAACCATCAAGGACATGCCCCGCGAGCGCGAAGCCGTCGAGCTTCTCAAAAAGCTCACCGGCCCCGACCCATTGCCGCAAAGGTAAAAGCCTCACGGCGGTTCAAAGATTCAACGATGAATTACCCCGCAGCAAGCTGCGGGGTATCACAAGAACGCGACGGAAGGTATCCCAAAGGCGTCACCCCCGAATGTTTCTATCGGGGGTCCAGTTCCGGACTCGCCTGTGGTGAGCACGGTCGAACCACCGCTTAAAACATGCGGGAATGACGGTCTTCGGAAAGAAATCAACTTAACGCAGCAAGCTGCGGGGAATATGACTCGCAGTGATTCAAAAGTTCAAAGTCAGATTTCAGTTCCGCTTTATCTTTATATAGTTTCAACGTTCGTGTGACGCGGTCTAAACGATTTGAACGGAGCGTCCTTCGATACGGCGCTTCGCCGCCTACTCAGGACAGCCGGTCATCCCGAGTGGCGGCCTTCTGAGGCCCTGTAGCGAGGGGAGCGGTTGAACGGCTTGAACGTCTAGAACGGGCCGCGGCATTGAGCCTCAGAGATACTTTGTCGGACGCCGGATGGTGCGCCACATGTGCGCGACCGGGCTGTTGTCGAAGCCCAAGCCCTCGTCCGGCTGTTTGAAGTGACGGCCAACAATGTCGACGAAAGGCTCCCAGCTCACCGCCGCGTTGGGATCGAAGGAGTAAATGTCGTGGACCGTGATCATGCGCGCGGTCATATACCACTTGTGATTGCGGGCGCGCTGGTACGCGTCTTTGATGTAATCGTCCGGCTCGTAATCGCGCCCGAAATTCTTGACGTAGGCTTCCGGATACGAATAACCGACCGACTCGTCGGGAAAGAAACGGAGCGCCTGGTGCGCCCGCACCGCCCAGCTTACCTCCTCGTCGACGTAGGGCTCGATCAGCTGCGCGCCCCAGTAGCCGTGATCGCTCTTGATGAAGATCGCATTGGCGATATCGTGCACAAGGCAGGCGAGAATCGTTTTTTCCGGCATGGACGCCTTGAGCGCATGGGTTGCGCTTTGCAGCATATGGTTGATGCCCTTGGCGCGGCACTCGAAATAATCGAGGAGCGTCGGCTTCGCCGGCATTTTCGGCAGTCGCGGATCGTCGTCCATTAGTTGATACTTGCCGCGCTTGGCCGTGACATCAGAACCCATGTTGGACGCGCCGAGCTTGCCGTCCGCCATATTGAACAGCGCCGATTTTGAAATGAGCACATCGAGCTCGTCGCTCATCTTGCGCTCGAGCGCATCCGCGCGCTCTGCCAACGATCCCTTTTCAGCCATAGAACTATCCTCCGAATTGAATTGCTCGACTTACGAGCTTTACGCGGACTCTACTCCCGCACCGATACCCGCGCAATATATGAATTCACCGGAAACAGGCGGATCTCCAACCCGGTCTAAGCCAAATTCAAAAAATCATCTAGCAGGACGCTGAAAAAAGGTTCGGAATGCTTCGAGAGTCTCATGCTTCGGCAAGCTCAGCAGAACGGAAAATCCTCAACGATTTCAAATCCTCTCCGTTCGTCCACACAGCCCCGATCTTCGTGGCCTTGATCCCGCTCTTGCTTCTCCGATCTCGTCACTTTTCATATCGGCGCCCGCGCTCCGGGATCACAAAACCATTCGAGCGTTGTCGGTGCCTTGCCGTTGTGTTAAAAGATCGACGATTTGACCATCCCCTGTCGACGCCGTAAATAACTTTGCCAGCGCGTGGAAGGAAAACTCAACATGGCCATCCGATCCGCTCTGCTTTTTCTTTGGCTCACCCTGTCTGCCGCGGGCGCCGGGGCGCAAGAAGGTCCGAACCGCCCCGAGCCGAAGCCGCTGACCCTCGAGAGCAAGAGCACCGCTCTACTGGTGCTCGACCTCAATGCCCGCTGCGATGATCCCAAGCAAGTTTGCTCCAAAATCATCGTACCCTTGGGAGATCTCCTGGATAAGGCGAGGGCCGCCGCCGTGCCGATCATCTACACTGTGTCGGCCGCGGCTAAAGGAAAACCGATCGGCGAACTAGCGGCCCCGCTGCGACGAAAAGAGAGCGAGAGCGTTATTTATCCCGATTCGTTCGATAAATTCTTCGGCGGAGAGCTCCAGGCCTTCCTCAAGGACAAGGGAGCTAAAACGTTGGTCATAACCGGCTCATCGACCAATACGGCTGTGCTTTACACCGCGACGACGGCAGCGCGAATGTATCGCTATAACATCGTGATCCCCATGGACGGCGTGAACGCCGACACGCGCTACGAGCAGGAATATGCCATTCATCAATTTACCGTTTTGCCGTCGCAGGCGAACAAATTGTTTCAATTCACCAAGCTGTCGATGATCAGCTTTCGCTGACAAACAGAAGAGCAATTGCAGGGCGCGCAGTCTACTTAAATCCCCCTGATCACCCTTTTCCGAAAAGGGGGAAATTTGCTCCGATAGGCCTCTAGCTGCTCTTCGGAAAAGCATGCCCCGAAAGCAAAGTCGAAGGGAGAGGAAGAGGAGATTTTTGACACGAGCGATGCAGCAATTATTCAACGAACGCCAGATTCGCCACGCTAAGGGGAATCCAAACCGCAGAGTTTAAACGGGGGAAGAACGGCCATGCTCAAATTTCGCATTGTACCTTTTTTTATTTTGGTTTCGCTGGTTCTCGGCGCTCATGCGCAGAGTGCTGCGAAAAAGGAACAGAAGGTCACGGCGACAATCGCCCTGCCGGGAGTGCAGGTGGAGACTTTGAATCCCTACGGTCATTCGACCACGCAGATCTATCCGACCTGGAAACATGTGATCGAGCCGCTGGTCGAATGGAGTTGGAGCAAGAAACAAATTGTTCCCATTCTCGCCGAGTCGTGGAGCAATCCGGACCACAGCACCTGGGTGTTCAAGCTTAAGAAGGGCGTCAAGTTCCACGACGGCAGCGATTTCACGTCGGCCGATGTGGTGCACTCATTCACTCGACTTCAGAAGGACCCCGATAGCAAACAGGCGAGCTCCATTGCCCACGTCGTCGCCATCGAAGCGGTCGACCCGCTTACGGTTCGATTGCGCACCAAGAGTCCGGATGCCGCCCTGCCGTTTCGCCTGGCGCAGCGATTCATCACCAATAAGGCTGCCTACGATCGTTTGGGCGCGGCGGCGGCCGACAAGCTCGCGCTCGGCACGGGGCCCTATAAATTCAAAGACTGGATACGGGGTCAGTGGTTCGTCGTGGAAAAAAACGCCGGCTACACGCACAGCGATCACAAGCCGACGGTGGACGAAATTGTCTTTCGCAACATCGCAGAATCGGAGGTGGCGATTACCTCACTGTTAAACAAAGAAGTGGACGTCATCTCCAACGTCCCGCCCGAGAGCGCCGCGCGGGTGACCGGCGGCGCGCGCATTGAGAGCGCGCGCACGATCAATATTATGTTTTTGGGCATGCACAGCTCGGTGCCGCAGTTCAGCAACAAACTCGTTCGTCAAGCGGTCAACTACGCGATCGATCGAAACGCTCTCACCAAGAACGTGCTCAAGGGGTATGCCTATCCCATGGACGCGCCTGTGGGACCGGACCAGTACGGCTACAGCCGCGAGATCCGTCCCAAATACACCCATGACCCGGCGAAGGCGAAGAAGTTACTCGCCGAGGCCGGCTACCCCAACGGTTTCGAGGTCGATTTCCTGATTCCGCTTGGGCAATACAACAAGGTCAAGGATGTGGCAGAGGCGATCGGCGCCATGCTCAACGAGGTTGGCATCCGCGCCAAGCTGCGCACGCAGGACCAGGACAGCGGCTTTGCCGCGATCCAAAACGGCAAAGTCGGCATGTATATTTTCGGACGCGGAGGAGTCATCGACCCCAGTGAATACCTGCACCAGTACTTCCGCACGGGAGTCACCAAGCGGTTACAATTCTCCAACCCGGAGGTAGACGCTGCGCTTGAAGCGGAACAGGCGAGTTTCACACCGGCGCAGCGAGTGAAGCTGCTGCAGAAGGCCATGTCCGTGCTGATGGATGAAGCACCGGTGGCCTGGCTCTACCAGTATCAGGGCCTGCAGGGAGTAAGTAACCGGTTCGACTTCAAGGCGAATCCCGGAGAGGACGTCTACGGCTGGGATCTCAAACCCCGGTCACGCTAGCGCACTATCAAATCAGGCTCGGCGTTTGTATTGCTAAAACTAAGGAGCGCGAGCCTTCCAGCGCGCGTTGGGATCCCGCCGATAGCAATGAGCGCGCTCTGTTAATCTGCACTTAAGTCAGCAGCTTTCACCCGCTCCATTTTTTTCGCTACCTTCTAACGCATGTATTTCTTGTAGTCGTCCATGACTTGACTGAGCCGGTCGGCGATGGTGACATCTTCGGAAATCATTTTTGTGCGGGCCAGCTCCTCCTGGGGTATATCGCTGCGTGAAATTACCCGCCCCATATTCTTGATGAACATCTGCCCTTCTTTCGAAAGCACGTAGTCGATGAAGACTTTTCCGGCGTTGGCATGGGGCGCCTGGGCGGCAAGGGCGAGGGGATGAATATTCTTGGTGACGAACGGTATCGGCGCAACGTCGATGGGCGCGCCGCGATTCTTAAAGCGCAGGATCTGCGTGTCATAGGTAAAACCGGCACTGAACTCGCCCGCGGAAACCATTTGCGCGACCATGACTTGCGCGCCGCGATAGTTGAGCTCCTGACGCCCAAGCCCCTGAAAAAATTTTCGCCCTCTCTCTTCGCCCATGATTTTGAGCATGGTGCCGTACCAGGAATACTGCCCTTCGGGAAAACCAATCTGCCCCTTCCAAGCCGGCTCGAGCAGGTCTTCGTAGCGTTTGGGAATTTTTTCCTTCGGCACCAGCCTGGTGTTGTACCCGATCATGCGCAAATTCGAATACAGGTCGACCCAGCGTCCAGCCGGATCTTTCGAATCGGCCATGAAGGAAGAAAACTCAGGCGTCGTGTAGCGCGCCAGCAAGCCCATCTTGGCGAGCAGGTAAATTTCCATGCCGCTATTGGAGACGGCATCGAAGAGATGACTGCCGGCGCGGTTCTCGGTGATGATACGCTGCAATAGTTTCTCGCTGCCCAGGCGGGTCATTTCGACGCGGATCGACGGATGCTTGGCTTGAAAGGCATCGACGAGCAGCTTGCATTCATCCGCGCCCATGGTCGTGTAGAAGCTGACGCGGCCTTCTTTTTTGGCGAGCTCGAGCGTTTTGTCGTCGGCCGCGTCTAGAGGCGTTGCGCCAGGAGCGGCGCAATAGGTCAGGAAAACGATCAGCAATATTTTTCTCGCCGCGCTCATTATTTCTTCCAGATTGCGCTGATATCGGCGGCGGTGGCGACGTCGAAGAACGTCTGTTCCATCAACTTCAGCGCCATTTCGTGCAACTCGCGGTTGCGCGATCCGACGCAGTCCTTCAACACGACCACATCGTAGCCCAGATTGCGCGCGCTGCGCGCCGTGCCCTCGACGCCGCCTTCGGTGGCGACGCCGCCGATCAGGATCGTTTTGATGCCGTTGCTTCGCAGCATCAGATCGAGATCGGTGCCGACAAACCCGTCGGGACGCCGCTTGTGAAAGACGATATCCTGCGGCTGTGGCTTTAGCTCCGCGATGATCTCTCGGTCATGGGGATCTTCCTTCTCGTTCAACAGCTGAGCGAGATCGGTGGTTTTTGCGCGCTTCATCCGGATGCGCACCCAGACCCCGGCTTCTTCTTTTGCGAGGTCGAAACCGGTCTGCACCGAATAAAAAACCCGCGCGCCGACGCGCCGCGCCAGCGCGGAGAGGTCTTGCAGCTTCGGCAGCATCTCTTTGTAGTTGAAGGCATTGGGGCCGATGGCGTATTCCATGTCCCAGATCAGCAAGGCCGCGCGCGAGGGCTCGACGATTTCCGCCAATGTCGTTGCGATCTTTTTACCAGCGATCTCGATCATGTTTCACCTCCGTTATGAATTTTGTGAAATCCTTGCACGGTTATCCAACACTCAAGCTATCGAAGCAAGGCTGTCATATGGCGACGGCGATGTTCCAACTGAACAACCCTCGGCTCCAAGCCGAGGGATTCTCAATTTGTCGATTGGAAGTCGATTCTTATATCCGTCATTCCCGCGAAAGCGGGAATCCAGGGGGTCTGGAAGATGAACCGAAAACAAACCTGGATGCCGGTGGGAGTTTATCCTGAGAACGTCGAAGGACCGGCATGACGAACTTTCACTTCGCCTGAAGCATGTCCTGAGCCCTGACGAAGGGGTGAGGGATTTCAACCATCCCCGAAAGGGGCATTAAAAACCAGTAGCAACCCGAATCAAGAGGTAATGAATCGCGCGAAAGACTGGAGCGGCGCTCGAATCAAGTGACCGGTCGCGATAGGAATGGATTTTTTAACCTTCTCAGTGCTACAAGCTGGACAATCGGGGGGAGATAAATATGAAGCAGGACTTTGTCGGCACCAGCAAGGCCGTTAAGTGCGGCAGGATGGAAACAGCGCAATGACTCCCTTTTCCTGGAGCAACCCCTACGCTTGGCCGCGCAAGCCTTTGCTTGCGCAAAACGTCGTCGCCACTTCCCAACCGCTGGCTGCGCAGGCGGGGCTAAAGATGCTCGCCGGCGGCGGCACCGCGGTGGACGCCATCCTCGCCACCGCGATCACGCTGTCGCTGGTCGAGCCGGTATCGAACGGCATCG
>CAMLCX010000203.1 GCA_946478635.1 uncultured Pseudomonadota bacterium | reverse complement strand
TGAAGATTCTGCGATTCAACGATGACCGAATCGGCGTCATCAAAGATGGAAACATGGTCGTCGATGTGAGTGACAGCGTGAGCGCGCGCAAGGCCAAGGGGCCACAGCGTGTGATGGAAGAAATCATCGAAGGCTGGCGCAAGTACCGCCGGCGTTTTGAAAAAATTCTGGCGGCCCAGAGCGGCGTTCCGGTGGACAGCGTGCAACTACGCTGCCCGTTGCCGCGGCCGAGCAAGTGCATCGCGGCGTTCAGCAACTATATCGATCGCCCGGGTCGAACGGCGGATAACTTTCCCAACGAATACTTTTACAAATCGACCGATCTCGTCGGGCCGGACGGCACCGTTGAATTGCGAGACATTCCCGCCAGCGTGGTCTACCAGCCGGAAGCGGAGTTCGCCTTCGTGATCGGCAAAACCGCCAAAGACGTGGCGGAAAATAAGGCGCTGGATTATGTTTTCGGATATGTGCCGTTCTTCGATATCTCCACCCGCGGCATGGTGCGGCGCACGCAGTTCATACCCAAGGGTCAGGATTCACACGGCTGCTGCGGTCCGTGGATCATCACCAAGGACGAAATTGCCGATCCACACAACGTCGTCGTCAAATCCTGGAACAACGGCCAGCCGCGGCAGAACTACAACACCGGGGCGATGGCGCATAAGATTCCCAATCAGATTCACTGGCTCACTCGCTTCGTTCGGCTTAACCCAGGCGACATCGTCGCCACCGGCACATTTCATGAGGGGCTCATGCCGGTCAATTCCGGCGACACCATCGAAATCGAATTTGAGAATATGGGCCGCGCGAAATTCGCGGTAAAGGGCAACAGCCCGCGCAAAGACGCGGAGTGGCTCCCCGGCAAGAATCAACCGACCCCGCCCCCCGGCGGCGGCATGCATATCGTCTAAAAAGATATGGAGTGAGGGAGTACTGGAGTGCTGGGATGTCGAAAAACCATTACGCCATCACTCCAGGACTCCAACACTCCAGTCTATTCTTCATCTCTTCTCATCATTCCCCAATGCCATCCCAGCAGTCGGCGATGGAGTAAATTGAAAAGCTGGTTGAGCACGTAACCCAGGAGTGCCAGGGCAAACATCCCGGCATACATCTGCGTGACTCTAAATCGCCTCTGGGCGTCGAGAATGAAATAACCGATGCCATCGGTGCTGCCGATCATTTCGGAGATCACCACGAGAATCAGCATGATCGGCAGGCTGACCCGCAAGCCGGTCATGATCTGCGGCGCGGCCGCCGGCAGAATGACGCGGCAGATCGTCCTGGCGCGAGACAGGCGAAAAGTTCTCGCGGTGCCCAAGAGCACCCAGTCGAGATTACGCACTCCGTCGATGGTGTTGAGGAGAATCGGCCAGGCGCAGGAAAAAAAGATCACGAAGATTTTCATTGGGTCTTCGAGTCCGAAGATCAACAGCGCGAAGGGAATCATGACGGGCGGCGGCACCGGCCGCAACATCTCGACGATCACTTCGAGCGCTCGATAAATACGTCGGGACAACCCCATCAAAACGCCCAGTGGAATAAACACGGCCGCGGCAAGCAAATAGCCCGCCGCCGCGCGCTTCATGCTGACCATGATTTGCAGCGGAATCTGGCCGGACGCGACCAAGTCCCAAAATACACCCAGGATACGACTGAGACGCGGTACGATCAGCGGATTGATCAGCTCTGCGCGAGCCGTCAACTCCCAGGCGGCCATGAGGACAAGCACGAACCCTAACCCGCTGAGTTTTTGCGCGCGCATTTATGCCGTTCCCCGCGCGACCATGCCGCGGCGCCATTTCATCGCGCGCGCTTCCACGCCGAGGAAAAGCCGGTTGAGCGCATAGCCCAGCGCGGCAACGATGATAATCCCGGCGTACATGTTGCTGCTGTTCATCGAACGCTCTTCGTCGAGGATAAAAAATCCCATCCCTTTGCTGCCTGCGATCATCTCGGCGGTCGTGACCAGGATCAGGGCGATGGATAAGGCGATGCGCAAACCCGTGACGATGTAAGGAGAAGCGCCCGGCAGGATGATTTGCCAGAGGATGCGCCATCGGCCGAGCCCAAAAGTTCTGCCGGTATCGACGAGCGTGTTTTCGATATGCCTGACGCCGTCAATCGTGTTGATGAGAATCGACCACACGCTCGCGTAGACCGTAACCGCCACGATCATCGCGTCACCGATACCGAGCATCAAAATGGCGACGGGAATTATGGCGACGGACGGCATCGGTCGCAGGAACTCGATGACCATTCCGAGCAGGTTGTGCAAAGCGCGAAAATAGCCAAGCGCGATGCCAAAAGTTACGCCGATCGCCGCCGCAATGAGATAGCCCATCACAAATCGCTCCACGGTCATCCAGAGATGGGCTGCAACCGACCCTCCGAAAGCTAATTGTCCAAGCGCATGAAGGACCGCCGTGATCGGCGGTAGATAGAGCCGAAGCGTCGGCGCCATCCTCGCGGCAAGCTCCCAGAGCGCCAGCAATAAGATAAAACTCGACCAACCCGCCCAGTTGAAGTTTTTTAGCCCGTTCACGGGGCGCCTGGATTGCTGATCTGGCGATAGATTCTGTTTCGCATTTCCATGAAGCGTGCTTCGGCGCGCGTCGCCACTTGGTTGCGCGGGCGCAGAAAATCGATGGGCAGTTCTTCGACAATCTCCGATGGCCTGCGGCTCAAAACCCAGATGCGATCGGAAAGGTAAATCGCCTCTTCGATATCGTGGGTAATAAAAACGATGGTCGTTTTGAGCTCAGCCCAGAGACGAAGCAGAGCATCCTCGAGTTCCAGACGCGTCAGCGCATCGAGGGAGCCGAAGGGTTCATCCATCAACAACACCTTGGGCTCGTAAGCGAGCGCGCGCGCAATCGCCACGCGCTGCTGCATGCCCCCGGAGAGCTCCCATGGATAGTGGTTCTCGAAGCCCTTAAGACCGACCAGCTCGATCAAGGATCGAGCCCTGCGGGCCGCCTGGGAGGAAGGGTCGCCGCGCGCTTCCGAACCGAAACGCACATTGCCGAGGACGGAGCGCCAGGCAAACAACGACTTGTTGTACTCCTGAAAGAGCAAGACCAAATCCGCGGGCGGGCCGCTAACATCATTGCCGTTGACCACCACCCGCCCGGCGCTTGGCGTTAAAAGGCCAGCAATGGTCATGAGTAATGTCGTCTTGCCGCAGCCGGACGGCCCGACGAAAGAAACAAATTCGCCGGGCTCTACTCGGCAGGAAATATTGCCGATCGCCGCCGTCGTTTCACCGCTGGCCTGACGGTAGCTCTTGGAGAGTGATTGGACTTCGAGAATCGGCACTGGAGAATAGAATGACTGAAGTACTGGAATGATGGAGTACTGGAGTATTGGAGATTAAGAGCCCAGTACTCCAACACTCCAATGCTCCATCACTCCAACCGCATTTTTACTAGCCCTTTGGTGCCAGATCGCTGATGACATCCCGGGCCTTGATCGCGCGCGCAATCATTTTGTATTTCTGCGTGAGATCGATGGTGATCTGAATATCTTTTTCTGAAACACCTTTCTCAAATACCGGCAAACCGATCTTACCGACCATATCCGGATTGAGCCCCGCCCACTTGATCATGGCGCTACGCGCGCCCTCTTTGTCCGCCTGGATGGCATCGACCCCGCGATTGATGGCACGCACAAAAGCTTGCGCTGTTTGCTTGTTTTTCTGAATCCACTTTTCCGAAGCGAACCAGCTGGCGATCAGGAATCTCGGCGCAACATCTCCCCAGGGATTCGACAAAACGCGAACCTCTGGCCTGCGCGCGGCGGCGGCCGCGAAGGGTTCTTGGACGCTGATGGCGGCAACTTTACCCGCCACCAGCGCGGCTTCCATCTGCGGAAACGGCAGCTCGATGAATTTGACTTTAGCCGAGCTGCCGCCGTTCTTGTCCACCCAGGCCATCGCCATCAAATGGACGATGTTGTTTAAAGTATTGACCGCTATTGTTTTTCCTTCGAGATCTTTGGCGGTCTTGATCGGCGCATCTTTGAGAACTTCGATGGCATGGGTCTCGTTCGAGCCTCTCACATTGGTCGCCCCGCCGGCGATCAATTTGAAATCAAAACCTTCGACGTGCGCTTGATACAAGGAGATGACGTTGGTCCAGCCGAACTGCAAGTCTCCTGAGGTCACTCCTTGTACGATCACCGCGCCGCCAGCCATCGGCACCGTCTCCAATTCCAAGCCCTCGGCTTTAAAAAAACCCTTTTCCATCGCCACAAACATGGCCGCATTGTCGACAATTTTCATGTAGCCGAGCTTGCTCTTTGCCTGGGCCCAGCTGAATCCGCGCGTCAACGGCAGCGCGGCCACTCCAACGGTGACTTTGGTCAGAAAACTTCGACGGTTCATGAATGCAGCTCCTGCGACGAATTGTTTGGGCACAGTTTCATCCTTTTTAACGGCAAGGACTGACCAGCGCCCGGGAATAGTACTTAATATAATCGCGCCTAGAAAGGAAGTCATAATTGGAATCACCAGAGCAGGTAAATGGCAGCAAACCGTCTCTTGCACGCGGTCGTTGGAATCCAGCCTGGTGAACATAGTCGACGACCAAACACTGTCCATTCCTTCCGGCAGCCAAGGACGCTCCTTCTTCTATAAACAGTAGAAGCGTCTAGTGTCTTCCACACGTTCGCCCCACCGTGCCAATCGGATTAGACGGTTTCTCCATCGGAAGAAAACTGAATAACGCGAAAGCAAAGCGGATTCTTGCGCCAACCGTTTTTGGTTCAACTGGCATGGCGGTTGCGCATAGCCATGACAAACAACAAATCCGCTTTCGAGGAGGAACATCGCATGACAGCAAGTCGCCGTTTCAAGGTTGCCGGGCTAGTCGCCAGTATCTGGATAACCGGCTGCGCCAGTTTCGAGCCCGCGCTTCGCACCTCTGACCTCATGAGAGCGCGACAGCCTTCGGTTGTGGAGACGCAAGAAGGACTCGAAATCTCGGTGGAGGAATTTGTCACGCCGGACAAATCGCGACAGGCATTCGATGCCGATGTTGCGTCTTACGGCGTGTTGGCCATGCTCGTGCGCGCCGAGAACAAAGGAGTCGGTAATTATAAGGTTGCGCAACGTTCAATAACGGCCGCTGTGGGCGGCCAACTCTTGCCGCCTGTGAGCGGCGTCGATGCCGCCAACCAGGCGGCGACCAGTGAATACGCAGGCAAAGCCTTGGGATGGACCGTCGCCACGGGACCATTTGCGATTTTGCTCTGGCCTGTAACCATCGCCGGATCGGCCGCCCACACTCAATCGGTCAATCGTAGAGTTCAACAACATTTCGAGAGCCTCCAGCTTACCGATGCGCTGCTCAAACCCAATCAGACGGCGACGGGTTTGTGTATTTCAAACTCCCCGAAAGTTCAAAAAAACTGGAACACTTAGTGATAGAAGCGACGGCAAGCGAAGATCCCAGCGGCAAACAATTGTCCTTCAAGCTTTCAGTACCGGCAATCGCGCTGCAGTAAACAAATCTCGCCGGCCAAAATACAAACCAACTCAAAATGGGAGGTTAGGATGTCACAATCGCATGGCCAATATCGCTCTCGAACTCTATTTGTCCGGATCTTGCCCGTCATCGTTGCCATCGGCCTAATTGCGGGCTGTGGAACGACTCCGCTCGTGTTGAACACGGCGGATCCGCAAACCGACTTCTCCCAGTACAAATCGCTTGTAATTGAGACAACCGCTCAAGGTTCCTCGGTTTCAAGTTCGGCGCAAACCCGGATCAAGGATCTCGTCAAGGCCGAAATTCTCGAATGCTGCGCGCAGCGTTTTGAAAGGGTCGCGCTCGATACTGCCGAGCCAAATGATTTGCTTCTGAAAGTTAAGTTTACCGTCTACGAAGAGGGCAACCGATTTGCGCGTTTTATGCTGGCCGGTCTCGGCTCCATGCAGATCCACGCTCAGGTTGACATTGTTGACGCCAAATCCGGCAATCTCCTGACTTCGGGTGAGGCAGGCAAGACTTTCGCGTGGGGCGGCGTCTACGGCGCATCGATTGGCATCGAGGATTTGGAAAGGGATTTCGCCAAGGAAGTTGTCAAGGGACTGCGAGAAGCGTTGCGCCTAAGCGGCCCGACAACCTAAGCCGATCTGCAGATGGCGCCAAGAGCCACAAAGAAAGAGAGGATCCCCCATGAATAGGAGTCAACCAGTCCAAACCACGTTGGGCAATTTGATTGCAGCGCTGACCGAAGAGGCTCGCGTGTATGTGCGCGACGAAAAAGAGGCTTACCGAGTCGTCGCCTTCATGCTCACGAACCTATTGAACACCGGCGCGGCATTCCGCAGCAGCCGCTACGAACATTAACTCACAGCTGCCCGAAGGAGAACCCATGCAACCCATTTCGAAAATCAACGATCTACAAGATTCTTTGCGCTCGCTGCGAAGACGCCTCGCCGATCACGAGGTCTACAGCAAGATCGAAACGCTGCAAGACCTGCGGCTGTTTATGGAGCATCACGTATTCGCGGTCTGGGATTTCATGTCGCTGCTCAAGGCGCTCCAATGCCGGCTTACCTGCGTTACCGTGCCCTGGATCCCAGAAGGTGAGCGGCTGACGCGTCGTTTGATCAATGAGATCGTGCTCGAAGAAGAAAGCGATAACGACGGCGGCGATTACATCAGTCATTTCGAGCTTTATCGCAACGCGATGAAACAATGCGGCGCGGAGACAGCCACGATCGATTTATTTATCGACGCCATCAGACGCGGCGACGATGTCGGCTCCTCGCTCTTCCATACCCGCGCGCCGAAAGCCGCTCAAGATTTCGTTAAAACGACCCTGAAAATCATCGAATCCGGTTCTACACACGCCATCGCCGCAGCCTTCACTCTGGGACGCGAGGATGTCATTCCCGTGATGTTCCAGTCCCTGGTCGTCAAACTCAACGAACAGTTCCCCGGTGAGTTGAGCCTGTTCCAGGACTATCTCGACCGCCACATCAAACTCGACGAAGAACGCCACGGTCCGATGTCACTTCGGATGCTGGTGGAGTTATGTGGCGATGATCCGTGCAAATGGAAAGAAGTGGAGGTCACCGTGCGAGTCGCGCTCAACGCTCGCATCGCGCTATGGGACGGGGTGGCTGATCAAATAGCTGGTGCACGCACTAGACGCATAAAGGTCAACGATGGCGCCAGCGGGCCGTACCCAGTGACGATCCGACAAAATCGCACCGGCATTCCCGGTTCGTCTTGCGAATAATATGAACATGACAGCGACATACACCGAGATTCAGCAGAGTTCCATGGCCCCAATGCCGTATCCTTTGATTTCGCCGGCGCGGCAGATCGAACAACGCAGAGTGGTCATCACAGGCATGGGGCTAGTCACTCCGTTAGGCACCGGAATCGAGAGTAACTGGAAAGCGTTGGCGTCGGGGCAGTCCGGCATCACGCCGATTACCCGCTTCCCGAATTCGGAATTCTTCGCTACGCGGATTGCCGGCCAGGTCCCGGATTTTCGCCCCGACAGTTACATGGAACCAAAAGAGCTCAAAAAAATGGACCTCTTCATTCAGTTCGGCGTCGCCGCGGCGGCGATGGCGATGCAGGACAGCGCGCTCAACATCGAACCCAAAGAAGCCGAGCGAGTCGGCGTCATTATCGGCGTTGGCGTGCTCGGCATCGAAACCCTGGAATCTTGTCATCGAGCATTACTTGAGGGCGGGCCGCGCAAGATTTCGCCGTTTTTCATTCCCAAAGCCATCGCCAATCTTGCCCCCGCGCAGATCGCCATTCGCCACGGCGCCAAAGGCATCAGCTGGACGCTCACTTCGGCATGCGCCTCCGGAACCCACGCCATCGGCGAAGCCTTTCGCTTGATCCGCGGCGGTTTTCAGGATGCGGTCATTACCGGCGGCGCGGAAGCGCCGATCACGCCACTTGGGATCGGCGGATTCAACGCCATGAAGGCGCTGTCCACGCGCAACGACGCGCCCGACCGGGCGAGCCGGCCGTTCGATAGGGATCGCGATGGATTCGTCCTGGCCGAGGGTTCAGGGGTGCTGATCCTCGAGGAGCGGGATAGAGCGATCCAACGAAATGCGAAGATCTACGCGGAAGTGATCGGCTACGGGGCCAACAACGATGCCTATCATGTTACGGCGCCGGCGCCCGGCGGCGAAGGAGCGGCGCGTTGCATGGCCTTGGCGATCAAAGACGCTAACATTGAGCCGGGAGACGTCGATTACATCAAT
>CAMLCX010000202.1 GCA_946478635.1 uncultured Pseudomonadota bacterium | reverse complement strand
CTGTTCGAATCCTGCAATTCGCGCCATACGATTTGACCGGCGCGCGACCATGGTGATAGCGTCGCAGCATTTCCACCAAACAGGAGCGCATCTATCATGAGTAAAAGTATCGTTGTCACCGGCGGCGCGGGGGGCATCTGCTCGGACATTTGCCGGGGTTTGGCCGCCGATGGCTTGAACGTCGTGGTCGCGGACTACGCAAAAGAAGCCGCGGAAAAAGTCGCGGCGGAGATCCGCGACAATAAAGGCAGCGCCATTGCGGTGCAGGTGGACGTCGGCGATCCGCAGAGCGTTGCCGCAATGATGAACCAGGCGATCGCCAAGTACGGCCAGATCGACTACGCCTTTTGTGGCGCGGGCATCATGGACCGTATTGCCGTGGTCGACATGCCGGAAGAAGTTTGGGACCGGCTGATGAGAATCAATCTGAAAGGCGTCTTCCTGTGCGCCCAGGCGGCCGCAAAACACATGATTCCCAGAAAAGAGGGCAGAATCCTCAGCATCGCCTCCGGCCGAGGCGTTGCCGGAGCGCCGCGCTCAGCCCACTACGCGGCGTCCAAGGCCGGCGTCATCGCGTTTACAAAATCGCTGGCCGTGGAGCTGGCTCCCGATAACATACTGGTGAACTGCGTTTGCCCCGGCGCCACGGACACGCCGATGTCACGCATCGGCTTCACGCCGGATCAATTCAAGAAACGCGAAGAAATCCCGCCCTTGATGGACGGACTCACGCACAAGTTCGAAATCCTCGGTCTGGTCCGATATCTCTTGAGCGACGCGACAAAATTCGTCACCGGCCAAACTTTTTTTCTGCGCACGCCGAAGTAGTAAGGGTCCGGGCGAGATAGGACCACCGCGGGCGTGAAAAGAAAAGTAATGTCAGTTGATCAAGCCGGTCGAACTGTCGAAGGTGAAACTGGGTTGGCTGCCATTGGGCCTGGCTGCGGTCACGGTAAATGTCGAAGACGTTGGCAAGCTGATGGACAGGGTAACGCCGCTGGTTTTTCGATAACCTACCAGCAGGATTGCCGCCTCAGTGGTTGGATATTCCAGGAATTCGCCGTAGTAGCTTTCCATGGCAAGCGCGGCGTTTTTGATATCGGAGCGCATCGACGCGTCGATGGCCCGCGCCCGGTGCAACTGAAATTGCTGAATAGCTATCGCCACAAGAATGCCCATAACGGCGACGACGACGATGAGCTCAAGCAGAGTAAAGCCTTGATTGGATGATGCTCTCTTTAGGTACCCGACCCGCATTCGCAGTAACTTCCGGTAATATTTCGCTACAAGTAACACAAGACTCTGATTTTGGCCAGAACAACCTCGCCTGCGTTATATCAGGGTTGCACGACCAGGCTTAAGAAGCCATTCGCATTTCCGCGCGCTTGGGAAATCAAGTCCCGAACATCGGCATGCGCGTCTCTGCGCCGCGGTGCTTGCATTCGTTCACGAAGATCTGATGAATTTCGGCATTTTGATCTTCGTACTCGATTTGCGCGCCGCCTTTTTTGACGTCTTCGCCGGTATCCTTGAGGTCTTCGACGTTGAACTTGAAGCCCCAGGGCTTGAGCGCCAGGTAGCGCGCCGGCTCCGGTCCGGGGTTGAAGTGCTGGTGCCACCACTGCATCGGCGGCACGAACATGCTCATGCGTCCCCACTCGACGCGCTTCTTGGTGCCATATTCGCCTTCGGGCCAGAGGAACGAGTAGCCGGAACCCGTTAGCATGACGATATGCGCCCCGGCGCCGTGGCGGTGCGCCTTCTTGTACTTGCCGACGGGAAACTCGGAGAGATGCGCGCTCATGGTGTTGTCGACGAACTCGAACAGCGTCGTGCGATTGTCGCCGCCGCGCTCTTTGTAATCCTTCGGCTGGAAACCCCACAAATCAGCAATGAAGTTCGATTCCCAAACGCGCCCGCGCTTGACCTCGGGTATGTAGCGCCCGCCCTTGCCCCACTCGTCGGCGCCGCCGCTATAGCGATCGCCAAAAACGAAGTTATTGTTAAGAATGTAATCGAGGTTGCGGTAACGATTGACTACCACCGGCGCGTCCGTCAAGGAAACCATGCGCACCGGCGATTTTCCCTGGGCGTTGAAATGCTGGTGCCAGGTATTGAGCGGCGTCGAGAACAAACTGCCCTTCTGCCACTCCAGCGTATGCTTCTTGCCGCCCTCGTTCCAAAGCGTCGTCGCTCCCTGCCCTTCAAGAATAAAAATAGCCTTCTCGTACATGTGCCGCTGCGGCTTGAGCTGGCCGCCGGGCGCGATTTCCTCGATCAAGACGTCGCAGGTGCCGCCGGCGCCGTCCATGTTGACGAAGGCAGCTTTGCCGCCGTTGCGCGCCCAGTCGCCGAGCTTGAGCTCCAGCAGATCCGGAATGATAAAATCTTTGTAGACCGGAATCTCTTCCCACTCCTGATAAATCTCGTACGGGCTTTTGCTTGAAAACGCCGCGGCTTCATTGAGGTTTTTCATAGGGTTTCCTTCCTTGCTTGACGCTTGTGAATGTCTCGCTGGTCAGTGAATCTGCTCCATGTAATAGCCCAGCGCGCCGCGATAGGCCCGGTCGATGGCCATGGAATCCCGCGCGCCCTGGAGCACGAGATCGCGGTCCTCGTTGGTCTTGACGTAGCGCTCGAACATCTCGGAAATATTCTCCGAATGATCCATATCTGCCGCCACGTGCACGTCGAGGGATATCATTTTTTTCAAGTTGATGCCCAGCTCGTTTTCGAATTTCTTGCCGACGCGGTACGACATGCCGCCGCCGTGCACGATCTTGCCGTTGTTGCGCCGCTCGAGCATGTGCGACGCCGTATAGGCGGTCAGCCAGTGACTGCGCAGCGCGACATGGTGCCAAGCATAAAAGCAGGCGCGCACCATCGCCGGCACTTCTGCCTTCTCGAAGTCTTCGGGTTTAAGACCGATCACCTCGCCCTGTTTGACCGTAAGCGTGTAATGATCCATGCCCGCGCGCGGGTCGTTCACCAGCTCGTCGCTCTCGTGCTCCCAGATCACCCGTTTTACCGCGAGCGGCGCGCCGCCTTGAACGTAACCCCAGCAGTCGCGCCGGTTGCTTGTGTAAAGAGCGTTCTGAATGACGTAGAATCTGCCTCGTTCCAGCGTCAGCGGAACGGCGAGAAAGTTTTTGAACTCGACGCTCTCAAACTGATCGTTCACCATCTGGTCAAGGTTCCTAAGCAAGTCGCCGACGAGATCCATTTTCCTTTTGCCTCCGTGCTTCTCGAAAAAACGCCTAGGCTAGCAGGCTGCTGAAAAACTCTGTCGGAGTCCTTCGACGGTGCTCAGGACGAACGGAGGGATATGGATATCATTGTGGATTTTCCGTTCTGCTGAGCTTGTCGAAGCATGAGGGTCTCGAAGCATTCCTAATCTTTTTTCAGCAGCCTGCTAGGCTAGTGTGGCGTATCTGAAATTCGTCGAATAATTGCTACGGCGTTCGGGTCAAAAATCTCCCCTTCCCCTCTTTTCCAAAGAGGGGTGAGAATAATTCCCCCTTTGAGAAAGGGGAATCAAGGGGGAGTTTGGGCGTGATTTCAGCCACTGCCATGTGCTGCATTTGTTAAACGACCTTTAGTTCCAGGACACTAGGACAGCGCCGCCATCATTTCGGCGAGATGACCGCGGTAAACCCGGTCAATCATCAAACTCTCCCTGGCGCCGCGCAGGATCGCCTGCCGGGCCGATTCCGTGGTCGCGTACTTGCGCGCCACCTGCATCAGCAAATGGGCGTGCTCGACGTCCATGACGACATGCTCGGCGTTGTTGATTTGCTGCTTCATCGGTATACCGAGATCGCGCTCGAGCATCGCCGCAATCCGGCGCGACAGTGAACCGCCTTTAATCAATTCACTCGAATTGCGCATCTCGAGGATAGCCGCGCCGGCAATCGCTTCGAGCCAGGGCCGTTGCGCCAATCGAATCCACGCGCTGAAGCAAACTTCGCCGCCCTCCAGCCGCGGAGTGCTCTCGAACTCTCCGGCGGTCAAGCCGAACACCTCGCCCTCCTGAACGGCCAAGGTAATATGATCGACCTTGCCTTGAGCTTTCTGACCGATGAGTTCGTCTTCCTCGTGATGCCAGATCAGCTGCTTGATATCGAGCGGCGCCGAACCTTGCACGTAGCCCCAACCGTCGCGCCGGTTCTGCACGTAGTAGGCCATCTGGATAGAGTAGTGCTGCGCTCTTTCCCGGGTAAATTTCGTGTTCAGCAGCCGTCTAAACGGCGCCGATGCGAATTGGTCATTGCACAATCGAACCAATTCATTCCACAAACTTTCCACACTCTCTACCATACCCATAGGTTGCTCATCTATCTTGCCCTCGCTAAGGCGCAAAGTCGCCAAGTGACACGCCAAGCCATGTCATCCCGAGCGAATGCGCGCGATCTAAGAAAGATTTCTCCTCCTGTCGAAATGACAACCCGTCACCTTTGCGGCCTTTGCGCCTTTGCGGGAGATACTCCGAGCTTTGGTTGCGCCCCTGCCGCATAGTCACCTTGCGTTTCTAACATACGCAACTTCAAGCTGTCCAACAATCGCTTATCTCTCTAAAACCGCGTATCACACGCCGAAGGCCAGACTTTTGATCACCACCGGCACGAAACCCTCGCCCGGAACCACTTCGCCGATGTCGATAAAATCGAGCTCGGACAAGCTCACCTCATCGACGCACGGCATATTCCACTTCGCCGACAACATGCCGCCGACGACTTGCCCGACGTTTTGCACGAAAACCAACGCAATCGGGCGATCACCGACGGACACGCTCTCCAAAGCGCGATCTATCCCGTGCGCCATCTCCTGCACCGCGCCATAACCCGCAAACGGCGGCGTGGAGAATGCCAGAACGAAAGGGGTGCCGCGCACCTCGTCGTCGCGCTCGGAGATCGTCTTGCGCACCGCGGCCGCCGTGCGGTCGGCCACCGGCGCCTGCCAATCCACGCCGGCGATGAACACGCGAAGATTGCGTGCCGGTAAATTCAAATCCTCCGGAATAAAGATCGTTTCGCCGCTCAACTGCACGGTATATTGCGAGGCGCCGATCACCGTGGCGCGAATGCCCTCGCCGGCTTCGAGAATATTGAAGCCGCGATTTCCAGCTTCATTGCGAATGGCGCGTCCGAGATACGGGCCCAGGTCGCCGAAGCCGGCAGATTCGCGTTCGTAGATGTATTCGGAAACACCGCCGGAAAAAAGTATGCCGTCAACCGGCGGCAGCTTGCCCAAAGACGCACTGACGTAAAACTCGTCCCACGGCTGGCCGTTCGTCATCACGGCGTCGAAGAGCGCCTGCGCCATCCGGCCCGCGAGCCGCGCCCGCAAATCTTCCGAAACCTTCGCGCCAAAACCGAGATTCTGTCCGAGATCTTCCAAAAACCGCCGGCCGGCCTTTTCTAACCGGGTGATGGACTCCGCCGCATCATGCGCCACTAGGCGGGCCCCGACGTTGAGCGCGGTGGTCGCGCGAATCTTGCCGTTGTCGATTAAACTTACCTTGGTCGTGCCGCCGCCGACATCGATGTTGAGCAGCACCAGCCCTTGTTCGCGGCTCAGCAGCACCGCGCCGGAGCCATGCGCGGCCATGATCGTCTCGAGCGTCGGCCCGGCCGTCGCGCAGACGAAGCGGCCGGTTTCGTCGGAAAATAGCTCGGCGATCTTTTGCGCGTTATCGCGCCGCGCCGCTTCGCCGGTGATGATCACCGCGCCGGTATCGATCTCTTCGCGCGATAGGTTCGCTTCCCGGAACGTGGATTCAACAAGCTCCCTGAGCGGCTCCGCCTGGATATTCCAATCGCCGCTGAACGGTGTCAGCAGAATCGGCGAGCGCGCGATGACCTCGCGTTCGAGCACGATGGGCTTTCGCTGCAACACCGATGGATAGCCGATCAACAGCCGGGAAAACATCAGATGGGATGTCGACGAGCCGATGTCGATGCCCACACTGGTCAGATGGGTATGCGGCCCCACCGCTCCTTCATGATCGTGACCGTGGTCGCCGTGCCCCTGGTGTTCGTGCCTGATGATCGCCATAACTTTGTTCTGCCGCTTTTTCTTCGGAGAGTTAAACTTACATCCTCGCCCTCTGCGAGAGGACTGAGGTGAGGGCAGACTTGCTGACGAGAGCCCTCACCCTACCCTCTCCCAAAGGGCGAGGTAATTGAATCTCAACTCGGCTCGTCCATTTGAATGAACAAATCGCCAATCGTCAGTTTTTTTGCCAACAGTCCCTGCTCGCCGGCATATCGAATCAACGCATTCAGCGGTTTTTCGTTGCCCTTGATGCCAAACTTCCACGGATCGGGACCCAACACCGCCTGCTGCTCCTCCCACACCTGCCGATTCCACGCGAAATTGGAGTAGGTCGCGTCGGCATCGTCGCGCAGCGCCAGATTTTTCGCGGCGACGCAGGCATCGAACATTTCTTGCGCCGCCGCAGGATGTTTTTCCAAGTAAGATGAATGGAACGTAATCGCGTGGCTCGTCGGAAAAATACCCGTACGGCGGAAGGATTCCTGCTCGACGGTCTTGGCGTCGGCAAACAGACGCCGCCAGCCCTTTTCTTCTGGAAAGTCCGGCACGATGATGGCGTCGAATTCGCCCTCCAGCATGCGCACCGCCAGCGACCGCGCGCCCGGCGCCACGTCGATGCGCGTCCCGGCCGGTAAAGACAAATCCAGCTTATGCGGACGCGGCATGACCCAATGAATATCGCTCGGCTTGACGCCGTATTCGTCGCTGAGAATTCCCCGGACCCAAAGCCCGCAGGTATTGAGCCAGCTCGGGATGCCGACTTTTCTGCCCTTCAGTTGCGCCGGCTCCCTGAGCGATGAACTCTCCGGCACGAAGATATAAGAATGGCGAAATTTGCGATTGGGAAATGCCGGTATCGCCATGTAGGGCTCGCCGCGGCTTTTGAGCGCGCAGTAATTGGCCAGGGAAAATTCACCGCTGTCGTATTTTCCCGCCAAGAATTGCTCGTGGCCTTCGCCGTCGCTCTCGAACGGCTCCGCTTTGAGCTCGAAGTTTTTTAATTTTATCCGGCCGTCGCACAGCGGCCGGGCCCGCAAGTGGTAACCGGCGGCAAGAGATAAAACCGGTCGTTGGCTGTCACTCATCGCAAACTCCTTGAAATCGAATAGACGGCGACTTCATTGTCTTCATGGCTCACTTCAAGCTGCGCAACAATGAGAAGTCAAACATCTCGGAAGCGGCGATCGCCTTGGGCAATTCACCGCGCTGATGCGAGCCGTCGAGATATTCCTGAATCTGTTTGTCGCCCAGCATGAGCGAGTCTACCATCACGCCGGTAATGTCGTCGTACGACGCGGATGCATTCGCCCGGCTCACTTTGAAATTCTTTTCGATATAAGAAATCACCGCGGGTTTATCACGTCGAATGACCGCCGTGACATCGCGCATCGAGCGCAGCATGTTGCGAATTTGTTCGGGCTGTCGTTCAACCTTTTGGCGATGAACCACCAATCCCAACCAGGGAGCTTCGGCGAGGGAGCGGCTTCGGCCGAGGATCTTGAAGCCTTTTTCAGCCATGATCCCGGTAAATGGCGGGCTCAACACGGCGCCGTCGACCGAACCTTGTTGGATCGCGGTCAAGCTCACCGTCGTACTGCCCGTTTGGATAAAGGTCACCTTCTTCGGATCGGCGCCGCCGCTCTCGATGATGAGCGAGCCGTACCTGTGACTTTCCGAACCGATGCGGGACACGGCAACCTTCTTGCCCTCGAGACTTTTCACACTGGCGAGACTCGCCGGACCGACCAGAGAAAATAGCGGTGCGCGATAGAGAACCGCCAGTGCTTTGACGGGAAGACCGTTGGCGAAGGCAGCGCCCGCCGGCCCGATCGAAGGGGTGTAATCAATCTCGCCGGAAGCCACCCCGGCGAGTTGCAGGTCGCTGCGCATCTGGATCAGCTCGACGTTGAGTCCATGTTTTTCGAAGATTTTGGTGTCCCTGGCGTAGTAAAACGGCAGGAACACCACATTGCGCACGGACAACGCCATGCGCACGCGCTCCTGCGCCTGTGCCGGTGGAGCAAACAGCCATGCGGCAACAAGTGCAGCAAAAAACAAAACCATCATCCTAATTCCCATGGGACCAGGAAACCCTCTCAATTCGGTTAAGCGCTCTTTGCCCTGGCGTGAGAGCTCAGTAGATTGAGCTCGGCGAAGAGGTCGCGCAGCTCATCGTATGCCTCCCGGCTGAGCGGCTTGGACGGCCAGCGCGGATACATTTTCAC
>CAMLCX010000201.1 GCA_946478635.1 uncultured Pseudomonadota bacterium | reverse complement strand
CGCTCGCACCGGGGCGCCGACGCCGGCCAGCCGCACGCGCCGCTGCGCACCTGGGACGTGAGCGATTCGACCCGGCCGAAGCTGCTCTGCTCTTACTACCTGCCGGAGTCCGCGACGCCTTATCCCGCGGACAAAGTCCGCTTCGGCACCCATCAGCTGCGCGAGAAGGTGGACGAGGACAATCTTCTCTATGTCACCTGGTTCGCCGGCGGGCTGCGCATCATCGACATCAACGATCCGGCGAATCCCAAGGAGCGCGGCTACTTCATTCCCAAACCGGGTGACGGCGTGGCGGCGCCGCTGACAAACGATGTCTTCAAGGACGACCGCGGCCTTTTGTGGGTCACCGACAAGGAGCGCGGTCTCGACGTCATCGAATACAAAAATTGAATGGCAATCTGAGCCGACGCCAGCTCAAAGGTTTAAGGGGTGGCGATCCACCAGGGCAAGGGAGAGTTTCGCCAATTTATCATTATTGGCCAAAAAAAAATCGGTTGCGCTACGCGGGCTTCACACGGCAGAGATAAGAACGGTGCGGCAATGATCCGCTTACCGGATCGGCGCTTTCCGTGCCGATCAAAGTCGCCGGGTTGGCGCCGCTGGCATCATAAGGGCTGTAGCCCGGCAGTTCCAATTCTTTACAAGCTTGCCACCAGCCGTGCTGGCAACAGACGATGCCCGGCACGATGTTCGGGGTCACATGGGCCTTCACTTTGATCGCGCCGCGCGGGCTTTCGATGACCATCCAGTCTTTGTTCTTTATGCCGTAGCGCGCCGCGGTTTCGGGATGAATATCGGCGCTCGGTTGCGGCGAAGCCTTGCGCAGACTCGATAGAGCGCGCTGCTGGCTGTGCATAAACGTTGTGAATTTCGCGTTGGTGAGCACGAGCGGGAAATCCGCTGCCACATCCGGCCGGCTGATCGGACTGAGCGCCGGCTCGACATAGTCCGGCAAGGCGGGGATGCCGTTTGCCGCGAAGGGGTGGCAGTAGAGTTCCACTTTTTTGGACGGCGTGGCGAAGCCGCGTGTCTGGCCTTCCTTGGTGGTCTTGGCGTATTTCTCGTAGGCCGGTTTTGCCGGCAGAGAGATGCCGCCGGGCGAATCTTTCAATTGCGTTAGTGTGATGCCGCTCGGCTGAAGCTCGAAGGCGTAGCCTGCTTCGACATCGCCGTTCCAAAAGTGTTCGGCGAACCCCAACCGCTTTGCCAATTCAAAAATAATCCACGTATCCGAGCGCCGCTCGGCGAGGGGCTCGACGACCGCGGAGCGATACTGCAGGTGGGTCTTGCCCTCGGGCCGGTGCTCGAACGCCGTCGTGATGTTCGCCATTTCGAGAAAACTTGTCGCCGGCAACACGTAATCGCAAAACTCCGCTGTCGGGGTCATGAAAAGATCGGCGGCGACGCCGAATTCGAGCGCCCTCATGGCTTCGCGCCCGCGCCGCGAGTCCGCGTTGGACATGACCGTATTTGAACCGAAGTTCAACAGCGCTTTGATCGGATAGGGGCGCTCGTCCAGTATGGCATTAAAAATATCGTAGGCCGCGCAATTTCCCGGTTTTGCCGGCGGCCCGAGCGGTTTCCGCTCGCGGCCGACGCGAATGGCGTTGGCTTCTTGCGGTAAGAATTCTTTGCCGCCGACATCGTTCACCGGCACTTTGGGAAAAATGACATTGCCGCCCAGTCGGTCGAAATCGCCGATGAGCGCATAGAGCGAAGCGATGGCCCGGCTGGTCTGTGTTGCATTGGTATGCTGGCCGAGGCCGTTCCACATGTACATGCTCACCGGACGGTTGTGCGCCAGCAGCAGCGCGGTCTGCCAGACTTTTTCCGCGGGCACCCAGTGAATCTTCTCGGAGCGTTCCGGCGCAAATTGCGCGGCGATTTCACCCAGTCGTTCGAACACCGGCTTACAAGAGATTTCCACGCTGTTTTTTCCCTTGAGCGTGCGCGCGCCAAAAAGCGCCGGCGTGGTTCGGTCGCGCTCGAATTTTCCCGTCGACGGATCGTAGACCGCGGCTTGATCGGCGGTTTCATCCCAAACGACGTAACGATTGCTCGCGCCGCCGTTAGAGAGATCGGCTTCCGTGATCAACGCGTTCGTCGCGCTATTCAATAAAAACGTTCCGTTGGTCCATTGGCGTGCAAAGGCGGCGTCGTACCAGCTCTCTTCCATCAAGCAGTGAATCAAAGCCAGCGCAAGGGCGCCGTCGGTTCCCGGCCGCGGCTGCAGCAGCATGTCTGCTTGCGCGCCGATACCGATCCGGCGCGGGTCGACGACGACGGTTTTCATGCCGCGCGAGCGCGCTTGAACAATATCGTGGGCCAAGATCAGCGATGTCGAGCTTGGATTGTGACCCCAGAGAAGAAAAGTTTTGCTGTGCTCGAGATCGGGAGTCGGGATATTCGCGCCGAAGGTATAACTGAAGCCGGTGTCTTTGTGCCAGTTGCAGACGTGGGTCGTCGAAACCCAATTGGGGCTGCCGATCAGGTAAAGCAACCGCCCGAGCCAGCGCTCGACGTCATCGACCGAGGTGCCGCTCTTTGTGCCCTTGGCAAGCGCAATCGATTTAGCGCCGTGCCGCTCGCGAATCTCCAGAATGCGCCGCGCGATATCATCGAGCGCGTCATCCCAGGAGACGCGCTGCCAGCCCGGATCGCTGTCGCCCTTCGGCCGCGTGCGCTTCAGGGGATAGTTCAGGCGATCAGGATGATAAACGAGCTCCGGCGCGGCTTTGCCTTTGATGCACATGACGCCGCCATTGGGATGATCGTGATCGGGCTCCAGGCGCGTGACGCGGCCTTCTTCGACCGTGGCGATGGTGGCGCAGTGGGCCGTGCAGAGCGCGCAGTAGCCGCGCACGGTCGTTACCGCGGTCTTATTCTCGGCGGGTATGGGCATCGTTCTACGATTGCAACATGAGCGCAGTTTAGTTGCTGTTCAATAGTTTAAAGTTCAAGGGTTCAAGGCCGGAGCCCGAAAGCCTTGAACTTTGAACCTGGACCTTTGAACGGATTGTGGTTCTAGTCTAACTCCGGGCGGTTGGGCTTGCCAACGAACCCCGTTCCAAAACCCGCTTCATTGGCCGCCCAGGCGCCGGCGACGCGGCCGCTGAAGACCGATGGGCCGAGCATGGTGCCTTCAAGGCCGGCCTTGCCGTTGATATGACCGCCGGCCATGCCGGCGACTTCGCCGGCGGCGTACAATCCCGGAATGGGCTCGAAATATTTATTCAGTACCCGGCAGCGCAGATCCGTTTTGACCCCGCCGAAATTCTTTCGCGCCAGCGGAAAGATCTGGATCGCATAGTAAGGCGGGGTGTCGAACTTCTTTGAGCCTTTGAGCGACTTGCCGAACTGCGGTTCTTTTTCCAGACCGGCGTCGAAGCATTGGTTGTACGCCTCGATCTCCGCGAGAAAATTTCGCCGATCTTCGACGCCGGTTTTTTTGCCAAGCTCCTCGAGAGTGTCGGCTTTCTTGATGAAAGGTGAATTGTGCAGCAGCTCCTCAACTTTGGCGCGATCGATAACATCGCCGCGCCGATAGTAGGGATCGGCGACGTCGATTTTTGCCAGCATGGGGGTGTCGGCGAGCGCCCATGCGTGCGGCGGATTTTGCGCCAGCAGGGCGGGAGTGGCGGAAGCGCCGCCGGTGCGCGATTCATTGTGGAAACGTTTGCCTTGCTGGTTAAACCAGATGTAGCCGGGCACCATGCGGAAAACCAGACCGCGTTTTTGCTGCGGGTCGCGATAGTCGGGCGTGGCATACACGTAAAACCAGATATGTTCCATGTGGGTAAAATAGCCGCCCAACTGCTGGATCATCTTGTGACCTTCGCCCTTGGCGCCGAACCCCGAGCCTTCCATGACTTTGAATTTTTTGAACTCGGGCCGGTGTTCCAGGACCATATCGAGATTGGAGTTGAATCCGCCGGTGGCGACGACCACGGCTTGGCTGTGAATCTCCAAAGTTTCGCCGTTGCGGTCCGCCGTGACGCCGCACACCCGTCCGTTTTGCGTGATCAGTTTGCCTGCTTTCGCCGCAGTCATGATCGTGACATTGGGCAGCGACTCGGCGGTTTTGATGAGCGCCGTCATCAAACCGAGCCCGTTATTTTCGGGCCGGTGCCAGCGCAGCACGCGATTACCTTCCTGGAATTTCATGTCGACCCATTTTGCGCCGCAGCTCTCAGCCCAGTGATAAAGATCGTGCAGGGTGTGTTCCAAATAATAGCGCGCCCATACTTCGTCCGCAGCGCCGCCGCCCCATTTGACCCAATCTTCAAACGCCAGGTCGGGCGTGTCCTCGATTCCCTGGGATTTTTGCAGCGGCGTGCCGACGATACAGCAGCCGCCGCCGGAGATGGCGGCGGTGCCGCCGCATTCCGCGCCCGCTTCCAGCACGATCGCCTTGCCGCCGGCGCGATGGACTTCTATCGCGGCTGGAATTCCCGCGCCGCCGCCGCCCATGATGGCCACATCCGTGTGGAGAGTAGAAATTGCCATGGACTACTCCTTACTTTGTTCAGCGTTCTGCATGAGGATTTATCATCGTTATTGATTGCCGGTCAAACCGCTGATCCCACGATGCGCGGGCGCGAGCAGTCCTGGCAATCTTCACGACCAAAACTTTTACAACACAATCGCGATAACATTTGGTAGAATTGGCAAGTTGATCTGGGTCCGGCTCTGTTGGCCGGTGAGCAAGCGGTTTCTGGCAAATGACGGACATATTCATTAGCTACGCAAATGAAGATCGCGATCGCGCGGCTCAAGTAGCGCAACTGCTCGAGCTCGAAGGCTGGCGTGTCTGGTGGGACCGGCGCATTCCTGCGGGTCGCAGTTGGCGGTCGGTGCTGGAGGATGCGGTCGGGGAATCTCGCTGTATGGTTGTGCTTTGGTCGAAACATTCCGTGAAGAGTCCCTGGGTGGCTGAAGAAGCCGAGGAAGCGCGCCGCCTCGAAAAGACGTTGATGCCTGTTTCGATTGAGCGGGTGGAGCCCCCGCTCGGCTTTCGGGCAATTCAAGCGGCGAACCTCATCGACTGGAATGGTGCGCCCGACCATCCGGCCGCGCGGCTCCTGATTGCCGATCTCAAATCTCTGTTGGGGCATAGCGAAGTAAAACCTGATGCCGGGATTCCTCACCTCGAACTGACGCCAGCCGATCCCCGGCGCGACAGTCTTGGTTGGTTAACTCAGCACGGCTCGAAAGGCGCTTTCGGTGCCGTTGTTGTTCTATTGGGCCTCGGCGCATGGCAACTCTGGCCCAATCTCAAATCATATTTCTCTGCGCCGCCAGCAATTCGTGACGCTGATCGTTCGGTTGCCGCGGTTGCGCGGTTGACTCATCTCGCCGTTAACGCGGATCGCAAGTCAATCCGGGCAACCGAGACGCTCAAACTCAATCTCAAAGGCCAATACTCCGACGGTTCTCAACGCGAGGTAACCGACGCTGTCGAGTGGCTGAGCAGCGATATGCGGGTTGCCACGGTGGATGCCCACGGCGAGGTGAAGGCGCTGCAACCGGGTACGACAAATATCAGCGCGAAAGTCGGTCAGGTGGAGAGTGCGCAATGGCCGCTCGGCGTTGAAAGCCTGAGCTTGGCAGCAAAACCCATTCCTGCGCCGAAACTGGTGGCTTTGAACATTACCTCGAGCAAGTACGAATTCACTGAGAGCGAGAGGGTGGCGCTGCGCGCCAGGGGGAAATTTTCCGATAATAGCGAAAAGACGCTATCGAACGGTGTCGAATGGGAAATCAGCGATCGAACCATCGCGTCGGTTAACGAACGCGGGGAATTGGTGGCGCGGCGTCCCGGAAAAATCAAAGTCGTGGCGCGATCCGACGAGTTGGCGAGCTCGCCGCTGACGTTGCTCATCAAAGAAGCGCGAAAAAATTCTGAGCCGCCGGCCAAGCCGACCAAAGCAGCAGAAGTCCAACCGATCACATCGCCTGGGATAAGCGAGCAAATCAAAGCCCGGGTTTTAGCCTATATGAATCGCGCGCAGTCGTTTCGCGAGCAGGGGAATTACTCAGCCGCTCTGGCCGAGTTGGAAAAGGCAAAAGCCGTGGATGCCGCCAATGAAGAGATTAGAAAAGAAATCGAGCAAACCAAGCGCGCCTGCAATGCTGAAAGGGTGTTAGGCAACAAACCGAATTGCTGAGCCAGATGCGCAGCGCTGAATTTGCGTCACCGTCTTAACATTCGATCGCGTTCCGCGCTCTCGTCGCGACGCGCGCGATCGCTTTCTTCCTCCAGCTGGAAGCCAATCCATTCCACATTGGCGATCACCGTGTCCCAATTGGCGGGCGCTGCGGCAGCTTGCTTTAAGCTGACCGCGATTTGGTTGCGGATTTCTTGCGAGGGGTCCCAAAATTTTCCCTGCGGTGTGTGCATCACGGTATAATTCAGCCACTCGAGAAGGCCAGACAGTCCTGCACTTAGCTCCTTCGCGCCTTGGACTGTGCGCGAATCGCCGGATTTGCGCTGTTTGCCGCTTTCTGCCCGAAGGCTTCTCAACTCACTCAGCAGAAAATTGTCGGCGCCCGCAGTGCGCAACTGACTTTCACTTTCCTTGGTCACGTCGAAGGCGATGCCGCGCCCGCGCGCCAACGTCGCGACTCGCTTCGGTTCGACGCCTTCGCGAAGCGCGAAGATCACTTCCTGCAAACTGAAAGCGTTTGGCGGCGCGGCTGGCGCAGATGGACGAATGAGCGTCAGGCCAAGATACATCCGCGCGATGTAATCGTCGTTACGATAGGACAAGGCTTTCTCGAACGCCGACCTGGCGGTGTCGTATCTTCCCGAGTTGTAATGCGCTCGGCCGACATAGGTCCAAATACTCTTTTGCGGCGAGACGGATCCGGCAACAAAGGCAGGATCTGTGCGGGCGACTTTGTCGAAGTAAGAAAGCGCGTTCTCGGGCTCTCCGCGCAGCAGCGCGCGCCTGCCTGTGAGAAATTCACTCTGTGACTCCATCGACGCGCAGGCTGCGACCCCCAGCAGAGCCAAAACAGAAAGAAGCCGCAAGGTTTTCATAGGAGCGCTTCTAAGAATAGGCGCCGCCCGTCAAAAACACAAGATTGAAGTCGAAAGGCTCTCGTGCAGGCCGCGCAAATCGACCTCTTCACCAGGACTTCCGGCGGCAAAGGAGGACAGAGATTTCCCCATCGCCTTGTGCACCTGAGGGGTCTCTGTTAATGAGAACAGAGTTTTTTGAAATGCGTTTTGCACCGACACCCTGGTTTATCGCCGGCATCGCGTTCATCGTGCTTGGATTTACCCGCGGCATGCATTCTTCCTTCGGCGTCTTCAACGTCGCTTTGCTCGATGCTTTCGGTTGGAGCCGCGGCGCGACGGCGGGCATTTTTTCCATGGTACTGACGGTGGATGCTTTGCTCTCCCCGGTGGTTGGTCATTTGCTCGATCGCTACGGCGTCAAAAAAATCGCCATCGCCGGCTGCTTGGCGCTGGTGGCCGGGCTTTTTCTCAGCAGCCGCGTCTCCGCGTTGTGGCAGCTTTATGTGACCTTTGGCATCCTTCTCGCCGTGGGTTTGACCTTCACGGGGATGGTGCCGCACATCTTTTTAATTTCCGAGTGGTTTTCGACAAAACGCGCATCCGCGATCGGCTTCGTTTATGCCGGTTCGGGTGTCGGCATCATGCTGCTGGCGCCGCTGAGCGCGTGGTTGATATCGAGTTACAGTTGGGCGTACGCCTTCAAAATTTTTTCGGCGATCGTGCTGGTGGGCATGCTGCCGCTGGTTTGGCTCTATTATCGCCACGGCCCGCACGGCCATGGAACTCACGGCGAGTCTTCACCCCGACCGGCGGATAAGAATGCGACGGACAATCAGTGGACCGCCAAGCTGGCGTTGCAGAGCTTGCAATTCTGGCTGCTTTTTATCTCGCGCATCGCCGCCGCGTGCGGCACGACCGTCATTGTTACCCATCAAGTCGCCCACGTCGTCGATGTGGGATTCAGCAAATTTCTAGCTGCGTCGGTTTTCGGCCTTGCCGGGATCACGAGCAGCTTCGGCAGGGTGATTTTTGGCTTTATTGCCGACTGGCTTTCCAAGCAAGCCGCTTACACCGTCAATATCGCCATGACGGTTGTCGGCGTCGGCGCCCTGATGATTCTGCGCGACTCGAGCCAGGCCTGGCTGCTCTACATCTACGTCATTTTTTTCGGTATCGGCTTTGGATCGCGCGCGGTGATTTTCTCCGCCCTTACCGCCGATATTTTTTCCGGCAAGGGTTTTGGCTCGATACTCGGCT
>CAMLCX010000200.1 GCA_946478635.1 uncultured Pseudomonadota bacterium | reverse complement strand
AACTCGCGCGCCACCACGACAACTTCCCGAACCGCCGGATGTTGAGCTAGCGCCGCTTCGATCTCACCCAGCTCGATCCGGTAGCCGCGGATCTTGACTTGATGGTCGGCGCGGCCAAGGTATTCGATATTGCCGTCGGCGAGATACCGGGCAAGGTCTCCGGTCCGGTACATGCGCGCGCCGCGCCGTTTCACGAAAGGATTGCGCAGAAATGTTTCCGCGGTCCACTCCGGACGGTGAAGATAGCCGCGCGCGACGCCCGCTCCGCCGATAAATAGCTCTCCCGGCACGCCGATGGGAACCGGTTGAAAAGCCGCATCGAGCAAATAGATTTGCGTATTGGCAATCGGCCGCCCGATGGAAGCCGGGCCATCGGCGCTGCGCAAATTAAACGTCGAATAGGTGGTCGTTTCCGATGGGCCGTAGAGATCGTAAACCCTTTTCACCGAGCCGCTCGCGTAGATTTGCCGGACCAGCTCGGAGGTCAACGGCTCACCGGCCAGGTTGACCGTGCGGACGGAGCGCGGCACACCTCCGGCGGCGAGCAATGCCTGCATCGCCGAGGGAACGGTATTGATCAGGGTGATATCTTTGCGCTTGCTCAAATCGATGACATCGATCGCATCTTTCACCAATAGCACCTTGCCGCCGGCGCTAAGCGGAACAAACAACTCGAAAACCGACAGATCGAAACAGATTGACGTCGAAGCCAGCACGCCGGACAGCTCGGCCGGAGAGAAAACGCGCTTGGCCCAACCCACAAACGAAGCCGCATTTCCGTGCTCGATGGCAACGCCCTTGGGTTGGCCGGTGGAGCCGGAGGTATAGATCACGTAGGCGAGATTACAGGCGCGAACACCGCTCGAAACATTGCGCGAATCTTCTCCGCCGATCTTTTTCCGCTCCCTGTCCAAGCAAATGACTTTTAGATTTCCCTTCGCCGACAGGAGATCGGCAAGCGGCGCTGCCGTTCCACCGGCAAATTGTTTCTGCGTCAACAGCAGGCCGGCCCGCGTATCGGCGAGCATGAAAGCGATCCGTTCTAGCGGATACGTTGGATCGAGCGGCACGTAGGCCGCGCCGGATTTCAGCACGCCCAGCAAGCCGATCACCATCTCCAGAGATCGGTCGAGACAAACACCGACGAGTTTTTCCGGACCGGCGCCGAGCTTTCGGAGATAGCGCGCCAGTTGATTGGCGCGCTTATTCAACTCGCGGTAGGTCATCCGCCTGCCGCCATACTTGACGGCAACCGCATGGGGCGTCCGTTTCGCCTGGGTTTCGAACAATTGATGCACGGACAGATTGCGGGAATTGACGTCAGCGGTGTCGTTCCACTGAACGAGAATTTGCCGGCGCTCCGCTTCGGCTAGCAGTGGCAAGGTTGAAATCGCCCGATCGCGATCGGCGACGACGCCGCGCAGCAGCGTTTCAAAATGACCGGCCATGCGCTCGATGGTCGAGCGCTCGAAGAGGTCGGTGCTGTACTCGAAAAATCCCGCCAGTCTGCCGTTCTCTTCACCCAAAGACAAAGTCAGATCGAACTTGGAAGTGGCGCCATGGAGATCCATGGGGTCGGTGCGAAGACCATGAAGACGAAGGCCTGCGGGCAGCGTGTTGTGAAAGGCAAACATCACTTGAAACAGGGGATTGCGACCCAGCTCTCGCTCTTGACCGAGTTCATCAACCAATCTCTCAAAGGGCAGATCTTGATGCGCATAGGCTTCACGGCAAGCCTTGCTCACGCGCGCGAGCTGCACGCGAAAAGTCGGATCGCCGGAGAGGTCCGTGCGCAGCGCCAAGGTGTTGACGAAAACGCCAAGCAAGTTCTCGGTTTCTGCACGTTCGCGATTGGTGATTGGAAAACCGACGATGATGTCCTGTTGTCCGGCATAGCGATAAAGCAAAACATTGAAGGCCGCCATCAACGTCGCAAAGAGCGTAACGTCCTCTTCCCGGCTCAACCGTTTGAGCGCGCCGGCCAGGGACTTGCCCAGGACAAAATCATGCCTGGCGCCGCGAAAACTCTGAACCGCGGGCCGCCGCCGGTCGAACGGCAGCTCCAACACGGGCAGCGTCCCAGCAAATCTGCCCTTCCAATAACCCAGCTGTTGTTCAAGCCGGTCGCCTTGCAGCCAAGCGCGTTGCCAGAGGGAGAAATCGGCATACTGCACCGGCAGGTCGCCAAGCTTGACGGGTCCCCCGGTAGAAAAACTCTCGTACAGAGTCTCGATCTCGCGAAAAAATAATCCAAGCGACCAGCCGTCAAAAAGAATCTGATGGACCGTGAAAAGCAGAACGTGCTTCGCTTTGGCCAAACGGATCAGTTTAACGCGCCATATCGGGCCATCCGCCAAATTGAAGTTCACCCGGGCTTCCTCCTGGATGATACGAAACGCCTCAGCGTCGCGGATGCCGCGCGGCAAGTGCTGTAGGTCTATTGACGGTATGGATAATTCAGCGAGTGGCGCAATGTGTTGGACCGGGGATCCGTTCACGGCCAGGAAGACCGTGCGCAAGATTTCGTGCCGAGCGACGACTTGGTTGAAAGCACGGGCGAGCAACGCCACGTCAAGCGAACCGTTGAGGCCGTAGGCTCTGCGAATATTGTAAACGGTGTTGCCGGGCTGGACCTGGTCAAGAAACCACAGACGTTCCTGAGCAAAAGAAAGCGGCGCGGGGCCGGAACCTTGCCTCGGTAAAATTCCTTGAACGGCCTTGCGCGCAAGGAATTCCTTTTTGAGCAGAGTGAAGACTAGCTCGCGCTTTGCCGCCTGGCGCTCGATTTCCGCCGGGTGGTCGCTCCGGCCATTAGACATTGCCCGTCGCGCCTTTCTCCGCGGCGAGCGTCGCGCGCACGTCGTCCGCGGACATGCCCTCGATTTTCAACAGTATCGCCGCGATCCGCTCGGACTCTCCGGGACTCCCTTCCTGCTCACGTATAAAAGCCGCGAGCTCGGCCACGCGGGGCGTTTCAAACAAGGTCTTCAAAGGCCGGTCGAGCGCGAAGCAATCATTCACACGCGCGACGATTCGAGCGCCGAGCAACGAGTCTCCGCCAAGCTGTGCGAATGAATCGTGGAGGCCCACTTGGACAACCTCCAAAACTTCCGCCCAGAGTCGGGCCAGGAACTTTTCGACGGACGTCGCCGGCGCTACATACGGCGCGACGATTCCGCGCCGGTATTTTTCCGGCGGCGGCAGCGCCCGGCGATCGATTTTACCGCTGGACGTCAACGGCAGGCGCGCCAGGATGGCAAACGAAAACGGCACCATGTAACTCGGCAATTTTTTTTCCAGAAACGCGCGCAGCTTCGGCAGGCTCAGCCGGTGACCCGGCCGCTTAACAATGTAAGCGGCCAGACGCTTGCGTTCGAGACCGTCTTCCCAGGGAATCACCGAAGCATGCATCACGTCGGAAAAATCCAGTAAAGCTTTCTCGATCTCGGCGGTTTCGACTCGATAGCCGCGGATCTTCACCTGCGCGTCCTTGCGCCCGACATGCACCAGACAGCCGTCGTCGGTGAGATATCCCAGATCGCCGGTATGATAGCTGCGCCGGTCACTGCGCTGCGGGTCGGGCAAAAACTTTGCCTGGGTAAGTTCCGGCTGGCGCCAGTATCCTTCCGCAAGGTACGCGCTGTTCACCGCAATCTCGCCGACGGTATTCGGGCCGAGCCGCTCACCCGCCGCGTCGAGGATCTCGATCTCGTAGCCGTCAAGAGGGTAGCCGACCGGAACAACGCCGTCTCGCACCGGCGTCGACTTATTGAAAAAGTAATAGGTCGCCGTCTTGGTCTCGCTGATACCGAGCCGGACGGCCAACAGGCAATCATCGCTGAAATATTTCTTATAGAGCGCAACGTCGGATTCGAATACCGGTTCTCCGCCCAGGTGAATCAGCCGCAGTTTGGGAAAACTCTCACTGCCGCGGAGACTCCTCACACAGTGCCGGTAGACGCTGGCAACGCAGGTGAAAAGGGTGATCCGCTGATCGACGAGCCAATCTGCCAGCCGAGCGAGTCCTTCCTCTTTGAGTTCCACCGGCACAACCGCCGCCCCATTGAGCAGCCCGAGCAACAAATCGGAGGTGGCGCCGACGTTGTTGGAGCGTAGTAAGCTGATGCGATCCTCCGGCACTACATGCAACGCTCGGGTCTTGAGCACGATGTTGGCGAGTTCGCTGCGGTGGCCGCCCGTGACTCCCTTCGGCGCGCCTGTGGAGCCGGAAGTATAGTGAATAAATGCCGGGCGGGCCGGGGCGATCGACAAATGCAGATTGTCGTCGGGAAAATCGCCGCCGAGCTCATCGATGTTCAGAACTCTTTTACGATCTGCGATGACTTTCCCGGCAAGGGAAACATTTTGGCGATCCGTCACGATCAGATCGGCCAGGCTGTCCTCGAGGATCGCGCGCGCTCGATCGAGAGGCATTGAATAGTCGAGCGGCGCATAAATTTTTCCCGCTTTGAGCGCCGCCAGGCTCCCCTTGATCATCGCCGCGCCCTGTTTAAACAACAGCGCCACCGGCCGCTCGCTCTTGCCTCGCTTGGCGAGCAATGCCCGCGCGATGCGGTTGCAGATTCGGTTCAGCTTTGCATACGACAATCGCTCGCCACCCGCCTGGACGGCGAGACGGGAGCCGCTTCGCTCAACCACCCGCTCGAAGCGCGCGGCGATCGACTGGCGGGTATCTTCTTCTGTGAATGGGATGGGAGGATTGGGCGTAACGATCTCTGCCTTGGGCAAAGAATTACTATTTCTACTCTGTGCCATGCGGCTACCGGGCTAGGGGGACGCCTGTTCGCAGATTCTCCAGTTCGCTTGTTGCGAGCGCTTGCCAGCCATTCATCTCGAGCAATTCATAAAGAGCCGATGCGGCGGAGATTTCCGTTTGAGCTTCATCGATGAGTCCGCTCGCGCGGTGGATGCTGCCGAGCGCAAGCCTGGCGTGGGCTTCCAGCGGGCGCATGGCCATTTCCCCGCTGAGCGTTAGCGCCTGACGGATGAAAGATTCCGCCGCTGAATAGTCGCCGCGGCGAAGCGCGATCTCCCCAAGCAGCTTGAGCGCCAGCGCGCCATGACCGCGCTCTTTGTGTTGAACGGACAGATCGTAAGCCTGCTCCGCGAGCCTCTGCGCTTCGTCAACGCGACCGGACGCCAGGTAGCCTTCCGCAAGCCATGTTGTATGCAGCGACATAAAGCCGACTCTGCCCGCCGTGGCGGCGTCGCCGACACCCTGCTCCAGAAACGGCAATCCATCTCCTATCCGTCCCGACCGAACGTAGGCGCAACCCAGGCGTGCCGCGACTAGCGGGACATAGACCGGTATCTGTTTACTTTGACAAATCGCCAGCGCGCGCTCCAAAATTATAACGGCTGGGTTGAACTCACCCTTGAGTAAAAGCAACACTCCAAGACTGCAATTGATGTGTAACAGGCTAACCGCATGATCCACTTCCTCGGCGATCCGCACGCCTTCCTCGGCCCAGTCAATGCCCTCGCGAAATCGGCCCATGAGCGCCAGCGACTGCACCAGATGACTGCGGCAGATCACCGAGAGCACCGCCGCCGTGCCGAATTTTTCATGGCGCAGGTCGCCGTCGACGTTCTTGATGCCGTGCAGCAAAGCCTCCGCCGCCCTCGCGTACTGGCCGGTTTTATTGTAGGCGGCGCCCAGATAGTAATAGGTCACAGTGCTGGCGGCGACCTCGCTTCGAACGGCGTTGAGCTTGAGGGCGCGCTCGCCGATCTCGATGGCCCGTTCGGGATCTCCGGCCAATCCATAGTAGCTATTGAGAAAGTTCAGCACCCGGGCCATTCGTTTTTCATCGTTGAGTTTTTCCGCCAACTCCTCCGCCGCGTTAAGGTGTTCGCCGACACGGGCCAGATTTCCGAGCAGGAAGAGCACGTTGCGCGCTTCGAGATGAAGATCGACCTGCTCCGCCAGCTTTGCCGAAGAGTCGGATAGATGCGTCGATGCAATCAAGGCCTTTTCATAGTCGGACAGGGCTTCGAGGAAGGCTGAGCGCGACATTGCCCTGGCGCCGGCCTGGTGCAAATAGCGCACGGCTTTTTCCCAAAGCTCTCCTTGAAATGAGTGGTGCGCAAGGGCTTCGCATTGTTCCGGGAAACTCTCACCCGGCATCTCTTCCAGCGCGCCGACGACGTCTGCGTGAATGGCGGTTTTGCGCTCATGCAGCAACGCGTTGTAAACCACCTCATTGGTGAGCGCGTGGGTGAAGCTGTATTCCAGATCGGGAAAAAGCTTGGTTTCGAAGAGGAACTCCGACGCTTGCAGATCAGAAAGGTACTCGGACAGCTGGCCTTCGGGCAATCCGCTCACGACCCTGAGTAATCCCAACGGTACTGCGATGCCGATCACCGCGGCGGTTTGAAGCAATTGTTTGTGCGATGCCGGCAATCGATCCACGCGATCAGCCAAAACCGTGCGTACCGTGCCGGGAATACGGATGCTATCGATGGCGATCCCGGGGCGATAAGAACCTTTCGAGCCGATCAGCACGCCGCTCTCCATCAGCGAGCGCACGATCTCCTCGATGAAGAAAGGGTTTCCTTCCGTGCGTTTCAGTAGGAGGTCCCTGAGCGGAGCGAGGTCGGCACTATTTCCCGAGAGCGATTCGATCAGCTCCGTCGCATCCTCCGATGACAAGGGATCGACTCGAACCCGCGTATAATAGTCCTTGTTGGCCCAGGTGTGCGTATAGCCGGGCCGATAATCCACCAGCAGATAGATGGGCGCCGCCGGCAGACTGTCGACCAAAAGATCCAGAAAAGATTGGGTTTCACTATCGATCCAATGCAAATCTTCGAACACCATCAACAGCGGTTGCCGCCGGCTCTCACAGGCGAACAGCTCGAGGAGAGCACGAAAAGTTCCGGTGCGTTTTTCCTGCGGTTCCAAGCCGGTAAATTCGTCCATCGCTCGGGCGACTTCGGGATGACTGTCGCGCAACCCCTCGACTTTTTCGTCCTGCCGACGATCGATCTCCGAAACGGCATCCATCAAGGTGAGAACCGGCGGGATCACATCGCACAGGGTTTCATCGAGCCGAAGAGTCTGATCCACGACCTTGCTCTGAATGCTGGAGATTTCCTCGCCCGCCGCCGCGTCAAAATAAGTACGCAGCAATTCGATCAATGGAAAAAACGCCGTGGCCTTGCCGTAAGAGATCGACGGCGCTTCCAGCACCTTCCAGTGCGGCGGCAGGTGATGCTCCATAAACTCACGAACCAGCCGCGACTTTCCCATGCCGGCCTCGCCGACGATTGCCAAGATCTGGCCGCGGCCGGACGCCTCCCGTGCGGTGTAACGCCGGAATGCCTCGATCTCGGCTTGTCGACCGACAAAAGTGGAAAGCCCGCGCGCCGCGGCAGCCTGAAATCGGCTTCGCACGGCCGTGGCGCCGGTGAGCTCGAAGACTTCGACCGTGTTGGAGAATCCTTTTACCTGAACAGGGCCAAGCGGTTGAACCTCGACGAAACTTTCCACTTCCCGGAGAGTGTCGCCGGTCAGAAGTATCGATCCAGCGCCGGCCAGCGCCTCCATGCGCGCCGCCAAATGAGTGGTGTGACCCAGCGCCGAGTAATCGATATTGAGATCGTTGGTGATCGAGCGCACCACGACCTCTCCCGAATTGAGTCCGATGCCGATCTTCAAAGACTCGCGGGTCGCGTCCAATTTTTCGGCGTAATGGCGAATGCCATCCTGCATCTTGAGGGCCGCATAGCAGGCGCGCACCGCATGGTCTTCATGTGCCAGCGGCGCGCCGAACAAGGCCATGATGCCGTCACCCAGCACCTGGTTTACCGTGCCTTCATAGTGATGCACCGCATCCATCATGATGTGAATGATTGGATCGAAATGCTGCCGCACATCTTCGGGATCGAGCTTTTCAATCAAGCTCGTCGAGCCACGGATGTCAGCGAACAGAACCGTTACCTGCTTGCGCTCTCCTTCGATGAACCGTCGCGAAGCAAGGATTTTTTCCGCCAGGTGTTTGGGAACCAGAGTATTTCCCGGCTGCGGTCGTTCAGAATTTGCGCCGGGTGATTCCGATGGCGCCGCGAGTCGCTGGCCGCATTTTTTACAAAATTTCGCGCCGGCTCGGTTCGATGTCTTGCAATGCGCGCAAAGGACATCCAGCGGCGCGCCGCACTCATCACAGAAGGCGGAATCGCCGTCATTTTCAGCTTGGCAGCGGGAACAGATCATTAGCCTGGATTATTCATGCTACGAGGAAACTTGACGACACTCTGTCGATCGAGGTGTG
>CAMLCX010000199.1 GCA_946478635.1 uncultured Pseudomonadota bacterium | reverse complement strand
TCGAATCGATGCGCAGCGCCATGGATTTGACGCCCGGCACGAGTCCCATGATGTTGTTGAAATAATACTGGCCGCCTTCTTCCTTCCAAGGAGTTCGCAAACGCGCGCGCGGCGCGTTCATGGCCTTGCCCTGGCCCAGTTCGCGGAAGGCGGACTCAATGGCGTCTATCTCTTCGGACATCGGCAGCAGATGCTCCATCTGATCGTTCTTCAAAACTAAAACCATGGTGTTCTCCGTTTCGGTCTATAGCTTCACGTACAACACAGCCGGGCGATGGGTCAAGGAGCGTACCAGAAAAAGAAAAATGGTTCTGACCACGTTCAAACGTCGGGCCGTGTCCATATTTTAGTCGGCATTGTCCTGCTCTTGCAGAGCGACTTCAATCGAGTGTTGCACGCTAACTAAAAGAAGCTCGGCCGGAGCACGGGGGAGCAGGCCAATATTATCGACGGATTGGTCTATCGGTAGGGACAATAACGGCGGGATCAGCGTTGGAAATTGTCGGGGTTACCAAGGGCGGTTCAATCCGGGCGGTCGTTACGGCTCAATGCTTCCCGCGGAATACTTGCGAGAAATGACGCATGATTCGGCGTCGAACGAAAAGGACAAATAAAAAGGGCTGAGGTTGTCCTCAGCCCCGTACTTTCAAGGCCGTCAGATGCTGCGGGCCACTAACCCTTCTTTTTTTTGTACCAGTCGGCGTCGATCTGAATGAACTGCTTCCACTTGTCCGGCACCGCCGCCTCCTCAAAGATCGCTTCTACTGGGCAAACGGGTTCGCAAGCGCCGCAGTCAATGCATTCTTCGGGATCGATATAGAGCTTATTTTCTTTTTCGAATTCCTCGGCCTCGTTTTTGGTCGGGTGGATGCAATCGACGGGACAGACGTCAACACACGCGGTATCTTTGGTGTCGATGCAGGGCTCAGCAATGACGTAGGTCATCTTAATCCTCCTAGAAATCGAACTTCCGATTAAGTAGCAAATCGACTTCGCCAAGTCAATTAAACCGTGCGTGGAGCGAAACAATTAGACCGAGTACGGCTTGACCGCTCCTCCGAGGGGTGCTAGAGGAAGCGCATTCCAAATAAAATCCAATGAAGATAAAGCGTCTCACGTCTATTGGGTCTCTCGGCGTGTGGATCGTCCTTGGTTGCGCCGTTGCGGCACACTCGGCGACGCTCGACGAGGTTTCGAAAAGCCTGCGTGGCCTTGCTCCGGCGCAGCGGAAAGCCGCCCTTGAGGAGGGCGCGCGCAAGGAGGGAGAGGTTATTTGGTATACCTCGATGAGCCTCACCGATTTTCCCAAGATCGTCGGAGCTTTTGAGAAAAACACGCCCTACCTGAAGATCAGAACCAATCGCTTGTCACAATCCTCGGTGATGCCGAAGATCGACACGGAAGCGCGCGCCGGCCGTTTCCTGGTCGACGTCGTGGCATCGGCTCCCATGGAAATGTGGGAGCTAAAACAAAGAGGTCATTCCGCGAGCTATCTCTCGCCGGAGCTAAAGGCCTTTCCCACCGGCTCTTTCGATCCTCAGGGTTACTGGGCATCGACCGAAGTCACGCCGCTGGTGCTCGCTTTCAACACGAATTTGGCCCGGGCCGACGAGGCCCCGCGCAGCTATCAGGACCTGCTTCTGCCTAAATGGCGGGGCAAGATGAATTTCGGCAGCGACGAGTACGCCTGGTATTCGGTGATGCTCGATGGCATGGGCAAAGCCAAGGGGCTTGAGTACATGAAAGCTTTGGCGCGGCAACAGCTTCACATTCCGGGCGGCAGCAGCATCATGCGCTTGCAACTCATGCTCGCGGGCGAATCGGCCATCGCCATTGCGGCGCGCGGCCGGCGCGCCACCGAGTATAAAGAAAAGGGCGCGCCCATCGATTATCGCTTGCTCGACCCGTATCCAGGCGAACCGAACGGGTTGGCGCTCATGCGCCGCTCGGCGCACCCGCACGCGTCGATTCTGTTCATCGATTGGATGCTATCCGAGGAAGGACAGACGGTGTTGGCGCAGCAGATTCCACGTATTACTTTGCGCAATGGGGTCAAACAGATTCCGCGGCACCAGGAGCTCTATAAAAAGGAATTTGTCTTTGTAAACCCGGCATCGATCGGTCCGAACCTGAACGAATTGGCGGCGTCCTACCAGCAGATCTTCAACGTCCGTTAGTGCGCACCCGCAGTTAACTCGATCGGCTGACATTGCCGGCGTATATCATGCCAGTTGAGATCACACGGCGGGGCTCCGGAAAACAGTTTCCCAGTCGCGCGCTCAAGAAGATCGCCCAGGCGATTCTGGTCTTGGTCGGGCAAGCCGATGCCGAATTGAGTCTCGCTCTGATCGGCAATCCGGAAATGCAACGACTGAACGCCAGATACCGCCGCAGAAATTATCCCACGGACGTGTTGTCTTTCCCAATTGAAGAACGATTTCCATCGACTCATCGCCAGCTCGGCGACGTCGTCATTTCGGTGGAAAGGGCGCAGGACCAGGCAAAGGAACGAGGCCGTACGCACGATGAAGAAATGGTGACGCTATTGATCCACGGCATCGTCCATCTGCTCGGTTACGATCATGAGCGCTCGGCCAGGGATGCGCGGGTCATGAAACAGCTGGAGAATAAACTTTTTCGCCGGCTTTGTGAGCAGCGGTTATTAAAGGTATAATCAATTCGACCCCGGAAGATTACAAAAATGAGAGCATTTTGATGATCGAAGATGCTGAAACCATAGAGCAACTGCACCAACTGGAAGAACGACTCGAGCTTTTGCGGAGGCGTCTTTGACGTCGAGAATAAGCAAAAGCGGGTCGACGATCTAACCAAGGTTACCAGCCAGCCGGATTTCTGGAACGACGCCGATAAAGCCCAGGGAATTCTAAAAGAACAGTCCTCTCTGAAGAATGTCATCGACGTCTGGTCGAAGCATCGCTCGGATCTCGAAGACGCGCGGTTTTTTCTCGACGTCGCCAAGGACGAGAAAAGCGAAGACGCTCTGGCCGAAGCTGCGGCGAAAGTTGCCAGCGTCGGCCGGGAGATGGCGCAGACCGAGCTGACGCAGCTGCTCGGCGGGCCGGACGACCGGCGCAACGCCATCGTCGTGCTCCACCCCGGCGCCGGCGGCACCGAGGCCCAGGACTGGGCGGAAATTCTGCTGCGCATGTATCTGCGCTGGTGTGACCGGCGCGGCTATAAAAAAGAAATTCTCGATTATCAGCCCGGAGAAGAAGCAGGGGTGAAGAGCGTCACTTTTAACGTGGCGGGCGACTACGCCTATGGCTATCTCAAAGCCGAGGCCGGCATTCACCGTCTGGTGCGCATCTCGCCATTTGACGCCAACTCGCGCCGCCATACCTCGTTCGCTTCCGTATTCGTTTATCCCGAAGTGGATGACGACATCAAAGTCGAGATCAATGAAGCGGACCTGCGCGTCGATACCTACCGTTCAAGCGGCGCGGGAGGCCAGCATGTCAACAAGACCGACTCCGCCGTGCGCCTCACGCATCTTCCCACCGGCATCGTCGTCGCGTGTCAAAACGAGCGGTCGCAGCACAAGAACCGCGCCATGGCGATGAAGATTCTCAAGTCGCGCCTCTACGAGCTCGAGATCGAAAAACAAAAAGAAAAGATGGAAAGCTACCATAAGACCAAGAAGGATATCGCCTGGGGCAGTCAGATCCGTTCTTATGTGCTTGCTCCTTATCGAATGGTCAAAGACCACCGCACCAACGTCGAAGTCGGTAACGCCGACGCGGTGCTCGACGGTGATCTCGATCAGTTTATTCAGGCCTATTTAATGCAGGCCGACGAGCCGGCCTAATCGCGATTGTTACGGTGATCTCTCTGTTGGTCCGATGCGCTTGCAGCATTTCGAATGTCTCTCCTGGGCGAATGGGGAAATGTGTTCGCCACTGACGATCTAGTGCCGCTGCTGGGCAGTACATTGTATGGAACCGTTTGCCGAAAAACTCCGTCTGGCAGGAGAGGATTTCAAACGCCGCGCTCTCGACGTTCTCCAGGTCAACCTCGGCCGCTACTGCAATCTCGCCTGCATTCATTGCCACGTTGAGTCCGGTCCCACACGAAAAGAGATGATGAGCCGGGCAAACGTCGACGCGGTGTTGCGTTTTCTCGCGCGCACGGACATTCCGACCCTCGATATCACCGGCGGCGCGCCGGAGTTTCACCGAGATTTTCCTTATCTCGTGGCGTCGGCTCGCCAGCTCGGCCGCCGCGTGATGGATCGCTGCAACTTGACCGTCATCTTTGAGCCCGGCATGGAGTATCTGCCGGAGTTTTTCAGAAAACAGCAGGTCGAGCTGGTTTGCTCGCTGCCCTGTTATTCCGAAGAAAATGTCGACAAGCAGCGCGGCAGGGGAACCTTCGAATCGAGCATCCGGGCCCTGCAACTGCTCAACGAGCAGGGTTACGGCAAGACCGGCGATACTTTAGTATTAAATCTCGTCTACAATCCGGTTGGCCCGCACTTGCCGCCGTCGCAAGAAAAACTCGAAGCTGAATATCGAAGGATTCTCGGCCAGCGGTTCGGCATTGTTTTCAATCGGCTGTTTTGCTTGAGCAACATGCCGATCACGCGCTATGCGACCCATCTCAAGCTGCGCGGCGAATACGATGACTACCGGGAGTTGCTGGCGGCTAATTTTAACGCCGCCACCCTGGATCAAGTCATGTGCCGTAATCTTATCAGCATCGGCTGGGATGGCTCGGTGTATGATTGCGATTTCAATCAGATGTTGGATTTGTCGCTCTCGGATGGCGCCGGCGAAAGATTGACCATCGCCGCTCTCTCGTTGGAGAGCGTCGTGAAGCGTCCGATCATTGCGGGCGATCACTGTTACGCGTGCACCGCCGGTTCCGGCAGCAGTTGCGGCGGCGCTTTGGTCTGATTTTTCACCTCGATCCCCCATGGACGGCCTGTGGATCAATGATGATCCAAAGATACTTTAGGGTTGGTTTTTAACATTGTCGACTCTGGAACGGTCCGTCCCGAAGCGTCCTTGAATCCTCCGATCAAATTGGTTGCACCTCCCTCGCCGCGATGCGTATCTAAGTGTGATCGGCATGGTTAGCAAGGCAATTATTGTCATTTTGGTGCTGGCTCTCGTCGTCGGCACCTTGCTCTTCCTGCCGGTGCGCCAGTGGTTCATGGATTTTGAGCTTTACGTCAAGTCGCTGGGCGCGGTCGGTCCGCTGGTCGTCGTTGTCGTCTACGTTCTCGCCACCGTGCTTTTTGTTCCCGGCAGCGCGATCACCGTGGGTGCCGGCACGTTGTTCGGCTTGAAGACGGGATTTCTCGTCGTGCTCGTCGGCGCCAACCTGGGTGCGCTCTGCTCATTCTTGCTGGCGCGAAGTTTCTTGCGCCAGAAAGTGGCAAGCTGGGCGGCGGCACATCCGAGGTTTCGCTCCCTTGATCAAGCGATCGGCAAGCAAGGCTTCAAGATGGTATTGCTCACGCGCTTGAGTCCGGTATTTCCCTTCGTGTTGCTCAATTACCTGCTCGGCCTCACCGCGGTTCGCGCCGGCGGCTATGTTCTAGCGAACCTCATCGGCATGCTGCCCGCCACGTTTCTTTTCGTCTACATCGGCGCGGCGGCGCGCGATGCGCTCACGGCACAAGCGCACGCGTCGGGCGATTTTTATCAGCAGCTTTTCAAATACGTCGGTCTGGCGGCGACCGTTGCCGTGGTCGTGCTCGTTACACGAATCGCCCGCAAGGCTTTGCGCGAAGCCGAGCAGGTCCATGAAGGCAGCGCCGTCGCGGGCCAACCGACCCTTAAGGACGGCTACGAGCCGATTTCCTATGAGAAGATGGTTTTGCCCGGCGATGTGCACGATAAACGGCTAGTCGAAAATTGTCATCCGCCGGGACGCGTCAATCCCGTACCTACTGGAAAATACAATCTCGTGGTCGTCGGCGGCGGCACGGCGGGGTTGGTGAGCGCCGCAGGTGCGGCGGGTCTGGGCGCCAAAGTCGCGCTTATCGAGCGCAACCTTACGGGCGGCGATTGCCTCAATGTCGGTTGTGTGCCGTCCAAGGGAATCATCCGCGCCGCTCGGGCGGCGCATGAGGGACGCAGCGGCAGTGAATTTGGCGTGGCGATCCAGGGAATTGCGGTTGATTTCGCCGCCGCCATGGAGCGCATGCGCAGGTTGCGCGCGGACATCAGCGAGCACGATTCGGTGGAGCGCTTTACCCAGCTTGGTGTCGACGTGTTTATCGGCCACGGCCGTTTCGTCGGCCCGGGCGCGATCGAAGTTGAGGGTAAGAAACTACAATTCAACCGGGCGGTCATCGCGAGCGGCGCCCGCGCCGCCGCGCCGATCATTACCGGCTTGAGCGAGAGCGATTTCTATACGAACGAAACGATTTTCACCCTTACCGAGTTGCCGCGCCGCCTCGCGGTGATCGGCGCCGGACCCGTTGGCTGCGAGCTGGCACAGAGCTTTCAGCGCTTCGGCAGCGCGGTCACGTTGATTACGGACGGCGCCGAGATCCTCCCGAAGGAAGATCGCGATGCGGCGGCCTTTGTGCGCCGCCAGATTGAAAAAGACGGCGCCCGGGTCATCACCGGAGCAAGGATTCAGCGGGTCAAAGTAGAAAATGAGACAAAAACTTTAACCTTGACCGTTGCCGATCGTTCGATCGCAATAGACTGTGACGCTATTCTTGTTTCCGTCGGTCGCGTGCCGAACCTGGAAAATCTCGGCTTGGACGAGGCCGGGGTGCGCTACACCATTCGCGGCGTCGAGGTCGATGAGCGGCTCCGGACGACCAACCCGCGGATTTTTGCCGCCGGCGATATTTGCTCGCGTTATAAATTCACCCATGCGGCCGACGCCATGGCGCGCATCGTCATCGCCAATGCGCTTTTCATGGCGCGGCGCAAGGTGACCGATCTCGTCATCCCCTGGTGTACTTATACCGATCCGGAGGTCGCGCACGTGGGCATCAACGAGAAAGCGGCGCAGTCCGCCGGGTTTGCCGTCGGCACGATCACCGAATCGTTGAGTCATGTTGACCGGGCGATTCTCGACGGTGAAAGTGACGGATTTGCGCGGGTTCATTATGATAGGAAATCCGGCAAGGTCATGGGCGGCACGATCGTCGCGCGCCATGCGGGCGAAATGATCGGTGCGTTGACCCTCGTCATCGGCACCGGGCAACAGATCGGCGTGCTGTCGTCCACGATTCATCCCTACCCTACCCAGGCGGAAGTATTGCGCAAGGTCGGCGATGCTTATATGCGAACTAGACTGACACCGACAGTAAAAAAGATATTTGGGAAATGGCTGGCTTGGCGGCGGTAATGGGATCCTAAGAAATTGAAGGTGAGGATTCAGGGGCTTTGATGCATACTCCGTTGATTAAAACGCTAATGGTTGTTTTCATTTTATTTGGCCATGCCTCGGTGCAGGCAGCGGCGAAGGCTGAGCTATGGGCGCGCTGGCAGAAGCATGATCCGGCGAACCGAAAGACCGTCGATCACTATGTCTGGAACAAATTCCTTGAGCAGTACGTTGTCGCGCCGCACCCTTCGGGCATCAACCGCGTGCGCTATCAGGCGGTAACGCCGGAAGACTCGAAGAGCTTGAAGGCCTACTTGCAGGCCATGCAGGGTGTTGTCATTTCAGAGTACAACCGCGCCGAGCAGAAAGCCTATTGGATAAACCTCTACAACGCCGCGGTCGTGGATCTGGTGGTGGGGCGGTTTCCGCTAAAATCAATTCGCGATATCAATATCTCGCCGGGACTGTTGGCGCGCGGCCCTTGGGGCGCTAAGCTACTGTCGGTCGAAAGCGAACGGCTTTCGCTCGACGATATCGAACATCGTATTCTCAGGCCGATTTGGAAGGATGATCGAGTGCATTATGCGCTCAACTACGCGAGCCTCGGCTGTCCCAATCTACAGCCGGCCGCCTACACCGGGGAAAATACCGAGGCCCTGCTCGAGCGCGGCGCCAAGGAGTTCATCAATCATCCGCGCGGCGTAGCGATTCAAAATGGCCGGCTTCAGGTGTCGAGCCTCTATGTCTGGTTTCAGGAAGATTTCGGCGGCGGAGCCGAGGGTTTGATGGAACATTGGCAGAATTACGCCAATCCGCCGCTCGCCGATGCGCTGGAGAAATATAGCGGCGGCTTGGCGCATGAATACGACTGGCGGCTAAACGGGATCGATGAGAAGCCTTGACCACGATCGCCGTAACTGGACAGCGCCGCACCGGAATAAGAGAGAAGAAAAGCAGGATTTCACCACAAAGAACTTAGCGCAGCAGAGCCGCAACCAAATGGGAAAGAGTTTTCACC
>CAMLCX010000198.1 GCA_946478635.1 uncultured Pseudomonadota bacterium | reverse complement strand
CCAACCCCTTCTCCACCGCGGCCATCGCCAGGAAGGCGTCAATGCAGGGGCTCAGCGACTCGTTGGCTTGCTTCATTTGTCGGCGCAAGGTTCCGGCGCAAAAACTCGCGAACGGTTTCGACTTCGCGAGCTTCGGTGATCTTTCCCCCTTGTTGGTCGGTCACGTAAAAAACGTCGGCCACTTGGTCCACGTTGGTGGAAATCTTCGCCACGTGGATGGAAAGTCCAAGCCGGTGCAGGCTGTGGGTGATCGTAAACAGCACGCCAATGCGATCTTCCGTGAAGGTCTCGATGATGGTGAAATCATCCGACGCTTCGTTGTCGATATTCACGACCGTCGCGACCTTCGGCGCGCGTTTTTGCGGAAACAGCGGCGGCTTGGCCGATCGGACCAGGCTCTCGACGTCGATCTTATCGTCGAGAACACCTTCCAGGACCACGCGGAACTTGATCCATTTCTGCTCCCCCATGACGATCTCCGAACGCCCGTGGTGCGAAATTCTGAAAACGTCAAGAATACGCCCATCGCTCGCCGTAAAGATACGCGCGTTCAGGATGTCGAACTGCAGCGCAGTTAACACGCCGGTGATCGATGCAAACAGTCCCGGCCGGTCCGCCGCACAAACAACCACCGACGTGCAATCGCGTTCGGGAAAATGTTCCACCGATACCTCGGCCGTTTCACCGTCGAAACGCTCCATCAGCTCGAAATGGGCTGGAATATCGCTCTCCGGCGTCGACAGGAAATAGCGATCCGGCATGACTTCGAGAAACTTCTCCACCGCCTTCTCCGGATAATCCTTGGTGAGCTGGCGCCGCACGCGAGTGTGCACACGGCGGAGGACGGCGCGCACATCGTCGCGTTGGAATTCCCCTTTTTCGGCCTCCTCCAAAAGATTCAACGCCTTCACATAAAGCTCGCCCAGAAGCGATGCTTTCCATGGATTCCACACTTCCGGTCCCACTGCCTTAACATCGGCGAAGGTCAGAAGGTAGAGCATCTTGAGATTGTTGACGCTGCCCATGATTTTCGCGAAATCAAAGATCGTTTTCTGATCTTCCAGATCGCGGCGGAACGCCGTATTCGTCATCAGCAGATGATGGCGCACGAGAAACTCCACCAGCGCGCCGTCGTCGGCGTTGAGGCGCATGCGCCGCGCGATGGGCCGCACCATCCGAGCGCCGATCTCCGAATGGCCGCCGCCGAAACCTTTACCGATGTCGTGAAACATCAAGCCGAGGTAAAGCAACTCGATTTTTTCCGCCTCGCGCCCGAGCTGGGTAAGCAACGGCAGGCTCTGGGCGTGCTCCCCGGTTCTTAGCTGCTCGATTTCTTTGATCAGGTGCAACGAATGCTGATCGACCGTGTAAATGTGATAGGCGTCATGCAACACCATACACAGGAGCCGGCCGAACTCGGGTATGAACGCGCCCAAGACGCCGCTGCGATGCATCTCCGTGAGCGTTTCGTAGACCGATTCCTTCCATTTGAGAACGCTGAAAAAAGCCGTATTGGGGCCGGCCGAGCGGCGAAACTCATCGTCGATCAAATCCAGATTTTGGCGCAATAGCTCGCGGGTTTCATGACTCAACTGGCAGTTATACTTTTGCGCGTCGTCGAAAATACGAACGAGGTTTTCAGGCGCGCTTCTCAGCACGGCCGGCTTGGTGATTGTGAGATGCCCTTTCGATAGGCGAATTCCTTCGCGCAAGGTCCGGCCGAAAACGTACTTCGTCGAAAAACGCGGCTTGTCATAGTCCGTGACCCGATGAATGATCAAATTGGACAGCCGGCTGATCTGCGCCGCGTGCAGGTAATAGGTACGCATGAATACTTCGACCCCGCGCAGCGCTTCTTCGCCTTCGAAACCCAACGCCGCACTCACGTTTTCCTGCTGCTCAAAAGTCAGCTGGTCCTGATGCTTGCCCGTGGCGAAGTGCAGTTCATTGCGCACGCGCAACAAAAAGTCCTGGGATTCCTTCAAGTGCGTAATGTCAGCCGCGCCCACCACGCCGCTTAACGCGAGCGCGTCCAAATCCTTTGCCTTGAGCTTGGTGTGTGCGATCCAGCGGGCGGTTTGAATATCGCGAAGACCGCCCTCGCCTTCTTTGACTTCGGGTTCAAGCAAGTAAACCGACCCGCCATACTGGGTATGGCGAGCGTTGTTTTCCTCGAGTTTCTCCCGAATAAAGCGCTGGATGCCGGTCTTGAGCAGACGCGGCTCGACCTTTTTTTCAAACTCCTGAAACAGCGAATAGTCGCCGCACAAAAAGCGCGCATCGAGCAGCGATGTGCGCACCCGCATGTCGCTTTCGGCCAATCGAATGCAATCGGCGATGCTGCGGGTGGCATGCCCGGGCTCCATGCCCGCGTCCCACAGCGTGTGTTGCAGCTTTTCGGTGACGGCCTGGAACAACGGCGCAAGTTTTCGCGAGTAAAGAAACAAAAGGTCGATATCCGAATGCGGATTCAACTCGCCGCGCCCATAGCCGCCTTGGGCGACCAAGGCGAAAGTCGGTTTGCTGTCCGGGTAACGGCCGGCGCATTCCGCGCTGACGACAGAGTAAAGATGCCGGATCAGATGATCCATGACCGTCGACCAGGCCGAAGCAATTTCGAGCCCGCCCGCTCCCGCGCGGTGTCGTTCAAGAAGCGCCGCGCGCCCTTTGTCGACGTAGCAGCGGGCCAGGCGTTTGAGCTCGGGCTCGGCCTGCGCCTCCTGCAAAAGGGTCAATGAGATCGCGACGGCATCCATAAATTGACTCTATAACGTTTTTGCCATCAAATTCGTCTGGCCAAATTTTTGTATGCCTTCGTACAAGGATTCGACCAGAGCGTCTTGGTAGCTTTCCTGGCTCATGACCCGAGCTTCGCTACGATGGGTGATGAAAAACATCTCCACCAGCACGCTCGGCATGCGCGCGCCCACCAACACGTGAAAAAGCGCTTTTTTAACCCCTAAATCTTTCACATCGTCGACGACCTTCGCCATGCCGCCGACCAGAGCCCCGTGCAGGCGATGCGCCAGAGCAATGGAGTCTTCGAGTTTCATGTTTTGGGTCATGTCGCTCAAGATAAATTGTAGATCGGAAATGTTTCGCCGCGAAGCGCCGTTTTCCCGCGCCGCCAGGCGAACCGCGGCTTCATCCGTGGTGTTGTCGAGATAGTACGTCTCGATGCCGCGCGCGTCCGCATTCGGGCTCGCGTTGACGTGCAGCGAGATGAAGAGATCGGCGTCTTCGTTGTTTGCCATGACGGTGCGGTCTTCGAGCGGCACGAATCGATCGTCGTTGCGGGTCAGGATCACTTGCACGCCCAACTCGGCTTTAAGCTTGCGCGCGAGTTTTTTCGCCACGTTGAGCACGATATCCTTTTCCGCTATTCCGCCGATGCCAATGGCGCCCGGATCTTTGCCGCCGTGGCCGGGATCTAAAACGATCTTCCGAATCCCGCCGGCGGACGCCGGCGGCTCTGCGTTCTTCGCTTTGGCGAGCGTCTTCTGCTCCACCGGGGCCGGCTTGGCGACCACCTCTCTGGCCGGCAAGTTTTGCCGGGCTCCCGGCGCGAGAAGGTCGATGACGAGCCGCGTCGGATCGGCTGTGATGAATGACTGATGCGCGCGCATTTCCTTTACGTCGAGAACCACGCGCACGGTGTCGTCGCTATACTGTCCGACGCGAACCTGGCGCAGCACGCTCTCCTCGACCGGAAATGCTTCCTTCGACGCCAGGGCGAGCTTCGCATTGTAAATATCGATGTAGATGCGCGCCGGCAGTCGCTTCGCCGGGTCTTCTTGCAAACGGCGCACCTCGTACTGCGCTTCACGTGAAAGATCCAACAGAACTCGGGTCTGATCGCGGGTAATCTGGTACCTCAGGCCCGTTACCTGCACCTTCCCGCCGGCTTCGGAAACTTTCCCGGCTGCGCCTGAGCGCGCTTCCTCGTTGCCCGCCGAATCACCGGACGAAATTCGCTCCCCCTCGGCGTTCCGCGCGGACGAAGAGCGGAGCGGAGCGTTCCGGCCGGCTTGCGCCCGCGCATTCTCGTCCGTCGCAAGCGCGAGCGCGACAAAAATCATGAAAGCGAATTTCGCAAATTTCATAAATTCAACCTGTCTTCGACCGGTCACTTCTTGGCTTCTTGCGCAAGCCGATGAAGCGCATTCATGGCTTCCATCGGGGTCATCGCGGTGACGTCGAGTTGCGTCAATTGCTCGCGCAGGCGATTGTCGGAAAAACTGAAAAGACCCATTTGCGCGGGCGCTTCGACCACTCCCGGCTTCAAGCTTGAAAAATCCCCCTGGCGATCACGACTGCTTTCCAGCCCGGCGAGTATTTCCTTGGCGCGCTCGATCACGGCGGCCGGCAGGCCGGCCAATCGCGCGACGTGAATGCCGTGGCTGTGGCTCGCCGCGCCGGCCAATAAACTGCGCAGAAAGATAATCTCACCGCGCCACTCTTTGACCGCAAAGTGGTAGTTTTTAATGCGCTCTTTAGTTTGCGCCAGGTCCGTTAATTCGTGGTAGTGCGTGGCAAAAAGCGTGCGCGGACGCGTCTCGGCGTCGTGCAACGCTTCGGCAACCGCCCACGCGATGGAGATGCCGTCGAAGGTGCTTGTGCCGCGGCCGACTTCATCGAGCAGTATCAGGCTGCGCGCGCTGGCGTGGCTCAGAATATTTGAGGTCTCCTTCATTTCGACCATGAACGTCGACTCGCCGCGCGCCAATGAATCGGCGGCGCCGATGCGGGTGAAGATTCGGTCGACGATGCCGATGCCCGCTTCGACGCAGGGCACGAAACTTCCCATCTGCGCCAGAATCACGATTAAGGCCACCTGACGCATATAAGTGGATTTGCCGGCCATGTTGGGTCCGGTGAGTAGGATCATTTGCTGGCTGTCGGGATCGAGATCACAGTCATTCGGAACGAAGGCGCCGCGGCCCAGCGCCGCTTCAACGACCGCATGGCGTCCTTCGCGAATCGACAAAGCGCCGCCGCGGTCGACCTGGGGACGGGAAAAATGGCGCGATTCGGCAACCTCCGCGAGCGATAGTAAGGTATCCAGTATCGCAAGCGCATTGCTGGTTGTTTTCATGGCCGGATAATAGGCCGCCACTTGATCGCGCACTTTGGCGAGCAGCGCCGCCTCCAGTTTCTCGATCAAGCTTTCGGCGTTGAGCACCTTGGCTTCGTACTCTTTGAGATCCGGAGTGATGTAACGCTCGCCGTTGGCGAGAGTTTGCTTGCGCAGGTAATCGCCGGGAACGGACTTGAGGTGCGATTTGGTCACCTCGATGTAATAACCGAAGACGCGATTGTAACGCACTTTAAGCGTGGGAATACCGGTGCGGCGCCGTTCCTCCGTTTCGAACCGGCGAATCCAGTCTTTCGCATGGGCGCGCATGTTGACGATCTCATCCAGTTCGACGTCAAAGCTTGGGCGAATGTAACCCCCGTCTTTGATCGACAAGGGAGGGCTGTCGACGATGGCGCGCTCGATGAGATCGATGACCTGCCCCAGTTCGGCGAGATCCTCGCGCAAGCGCGACAATACCGTCGTTTGGACAGCGTCAAGCTGGCGGCGAGTTTCGCCCACCGCGCGCAGGGTCTCCTTAATGGCGACCAGGTCTTTGGGGAGAGCAGAGCCGGACAGCACGCGTCCCGCGAGTCTTTCGAGGTCTTGGATTTTACTGAGTCTAAGCTTCAGCTCCTGGCGCAGGGAATAGTTTTCCACCAACTCTTGAACGCCGTCATGCCGGGCGCGAATCGCCGATTCGTCGGTGAGCGGATATAAGAGCCACTGGCGCAATCGGCGCGCTCCCATGGACGTCACCGTGCGGTCGAGAATAAACAACAGCGAGCCTTTACGGTTGCCGCGAAAATCCTCGGTAAGCTCCAGGCTCCTACGCGTGCCTTCGTCGAGATCCAGATAGTGCGCTGCCCGGTAGCGCTCGAGCTCGCGCAAAAGTTTCACCGACTCGGCCGCATTCCCTTCCAGATAATGCAAAATCGCCGAAGCGGCGCGCACGCCTCCTGCGCGAGAATCCGCCAACCCGGCCGCAAGCTTCTTCTCCGCGGCGTTGGAGAAGAATTCTTCCGAAATGGTCGTGAAATGAACACCCGGAAATTCTTTATACAAACGCTCGCGCAATCGCATCTCTTGATTCGATAGCAGCAGCTCGCTCGGCTGAATCCTGCCGATTTCGTCCAGGAGGTCCGCTTCCTCCACAACTTCCGTGCAGCGAAATTCGCCGGTGGTGATGTCGCTTACAGCAAGACCGAAGCCTTCCGGCCCGCTGTAGACGGCAGCGAGAAAATTGTTGCCGCGCGCATCGAGCGCTTCCGCCGCAGTGACCGTGCCCGGGGTAATCACCCGCACGACTTCGCGCTTGACCACGCCCTTGGCGGTGGCCGGATCTTCCACCTGCTCGCACACCGCGACCTTGTGCCCGGCATCGAGCAGTTTCTGAATATAAGGCTCGGCCGAATGATAGGGCACGCCGCACAGGGGCACGGCGCTATCCTCGTGTTTGTTGCGCGAGGTGAGCGCGATGTCGAGAATCTTCGCGGCCGTATGGGCGTCTTCGAAAAACATTTCGTAAAAGTCGCCCAGGCGAAAAAACAAGATCGCGTCGCGGTATTTCTCCTTGATCTGGAGATACTGCTGCATCATCGGCGTCACTTTGACTGGTTCCATCGATCTACGCGGCGCCGCTGTGCTTGTCATCGGGCCGCTGCGGTTTGCGCCGCCTGCCGCCCGCCAATGCGGCCCGCTTGGTCTCCAGGTCCAGGTCGCGAACCAGACTGCCGATTCCGAGCGACAGCACGAATTGACGCTTCATGGCCTCGAGGATTTTTTGCCGGTCGTTGGTGATCACGAACAATTCCTCGCCGTCGGTCAAATACTTTAACGACTCCGCGGGTCGCGTGGTTTGAGATGCGTTTTCTTTGAGCGGCCGCAAGCAGCGCCGGATCATCTGCAGGCTAAAACCATGGCGCGCGAGATCCTTAACGACTTTGAGGCAGACGAGGTCGTTAAATGAATACAGTCTCTTGGTGCCGCGGCCTTCGGCCAGTTTCACGGACGGCCGGATAAATTCCCGCTCATCCCAATACTGCAGTTGTCGCAAACTCACGCCGACGATGCGGCTGGCGGTCTTGCTATCGTAGGTTTCCATCGTCCTGGCCGTCCGGCTACAGTGAAATCGGGCTTTTGCACTGAATCGCTGAGGGTTCATTCCCGCAGCTTGCTGCGTCAAGCCAATCGCTCATCCGAAATCCGTCATTCCCGCATGCTTTAAGCGGGAATCCAGGCGAGTCCGGATCTGGACCCCCGATAAATACATTCGGGGGTGACAACGTTGGGGAAATTGTCATAGAGGTCTTTCGATACCCCGCTGCTTGCGGCGGGGTTCTTCACTTGTTTCACTTCCCCGAAATGAAAACAAGTCTGTTTTCATGAAGTTAGACTGGCGACCTGCGATTGTCAATGAAATAGCTATTGACCGGTACTCCTTGTTGTGGTGAAGAGAGAGAATGATTTTTCCCGACAATCTCCTGGTCGGAACGTCGAGTTGGTCTTGCAGCGATTGGCTCGGCAGTTTCTATCCCGTCAACCTTAAGCCCGGGCAGTTTATCGAAGCCTACGCACGCAAGTTTCGTGCGGTGGAAATCGATTCGACCTACTATAGCGTTCCGCCGCCCCACGTCGTCGCCAATTGGCGCGAGAAGACTCCGCCCGGGTTTGTCTTCGCGGCGAAGATTCCAGGTTCCATCACCCACGAAAAAGTGCTGGTGGATTGCCAGCCGGAATTCACCGCCTTTTTGAAAAACATCGAGCTGCTCGGCGATCGCATGGGGCCGCTGCTGTTGCAATTCCCGTACTTCAGTCGCGACCGGTTCGCTTCCCGCGAGCCGTTCCAAAGGTTGCTCAAGCCGTTCCTCAAGACCCTTCCCAAGGATTTCAAGTTCGCTCTGGAGATTCGCAACAAATATTGGATCAGCTGGGATTTTCTGGAACTGTTGCGCGATCATTCCGTCGCTTTTGCGCTGGTGGCGCAGGCCTGGATGCCGCCCATCGACACGCTTGCGAAAGCGCTCGATTTGGTGACCGGCGACTTCGCCTACGCGCGCTTTATCGGCGATCGCAAAGCGATTGAAGCAAAGACCGCAAGGTGGGATAAAGTCATCGAAGACAAGTCTCAGGAAATGACCGTGTGGATCGATGAATTGAAGAGAATCGTCAACAAAGGGGTTAAGACCTACGCGTTTTTCAACAATCATTATGCCGGATTTGCTCCCGGATCGGTAAAACAGTTTGAGGATCTGTGGGCAAAAGCGTCGTGAGGCAAAGGTTTTGATC
>CAMLCX010000197.1 GCA_946478635.1 uncultured Pseudomonadota bacterium | reverse complement strand
GTGGAAACCGTGACTTTCATGCGTGAAAAAGATGGCAAATGGAAGGCCGCCGGATATTACATCAAGTAGCGGATGCAAATTGAGTTTGGACTCATTCATCAAACATGGGAAACGAAGGAATCAAAATTAAGCGCTGCCCCTGGGTCGATTTGGCCAAACCGGATTACGTCGAATACCACGACCGTGAATGGGGCGTGCCGGTGCATGAGGACCGGGCCATTTTCGAATTCCTGACCTTGGAAGGGGCGCAGGCCGGGTTGAGTTGGTACACCGTGCTGCGCAAGCGTGAGGCCTACCGAAAGGCGTTCGCGAATTTCGATCCGCAAAAGGTCGCGCGCTATGGCAAGCGGCAAATCGATGCGCTGTTGAAGAACGACGGCATCATCCGCAACCGAGCCAAGATTTTGGCAACGATCAACAACGCGAAAATATTCTTAGAAGTACAAAAGGAGTTCGCCACCTTCGACGATTACATCTGGCGTTTTGTCGGCGGCAAGCCGGTGGTTCATCGCTTGCGCACGCTGAAAGATTATCCCGCCACCACCCCGGAGTCGGACGCGTTAAGCAAAGATCTCAAGGAGCGCGGCTTCAAGTTCGTCGGCTCGACGATCTGTTACGCCCACATGCAGGCCACTGGCATGGTCAACGATCATGTGGCAGGCTGCTTTCGCCGCCAACCGATTATCGCCGGCTATAAGAAAAATCAGTGAACTAATCCATGACACGCGAGCGTCATTCCGATGAATTTCTAGCGAAACCACTTTGCACAAGTGGCTTTGGCGAATAACGCCTGGGAGCCGCCCTTATTTTCAGCGCCATCACTCCTTTCCGGAGGACTCGGAAAAGTATTGCAGGCGGCTGACGGCGACGTCCGAGACAAACATCACTCCCGTGTAACGGTCGAAGAGGGGTTTCAGCCCCGCCAAAATCGGCTCTACTTTTTCCGGCGTAACGACGGTCATGAGCATGACGATGCTATCCATCTCATTGAACATCGGATGGGCCGTGTGAAAACCGTGGTGCCCCTTGCCGGAAATATTGTGGATGATGGTGTAGCCGGTCGCCTTGTTGTCGAGCAAGTCGGTGGCAAATTTTAAGTGCTCGCCCTGAATAATGATCCTGATTTCCTTCATCGGGTGCAGCGTGAGGTCGGTCATGGTGGTCCTCCTTTCAAACGCATCTGTCTTTGACAGATGAACAATCCATTTTTACTGGTTTCCAACCATACTTGGGAGCGTAGCGATAATAGGCCTGCTCTTCCGGCTCGATGGCGACTAGAAACACCCATTCGTTGTCATACAAACGCTGCAGCAGGCGCTGGTTTTGTATGATCTTGTCGATCTTTTCTCTGGGAGCTTCGATCAGGGTGAACAGCCGCATGGGCTCGTGATAAGGCCGCGGACCGTTCATGACGGTCTGCCACGCCAGCCCGGTGCGCAAATCGCTCTGCGGGCCGGACATGATTCCCAAGCGGCCCACTACGTTATGATAGATCTTGCTGCCGCTGCCGTAGACTTCCTGATCCACCGCGGAAAAATAGTGCTCCATGTTGATCCATTGTCCGACGACTTGCGGGCCGGTCATGACGACCTCGAGCAAGCGGCCGTCGGGATCTTCCCGATAGTCATAGGAGTGCAGAAAAACTCGCCCGTCGAGAGCGATGCCGCGGGTGAGAGCGCGGCGCCCGATGATAAAGGCCGCGTTGCCTGAGAGTCCCCACTCAGGCCGCACCTGGCTCCAGTCGCTGCTGCGGCGTCGCACCTCGCGTCTGGCCTTGGAAGCACGCAGCACACCGTTGACCTCCGGAAATCGAGTGCATCGCTCCTGACTGGTCCGCGCTCCGGCCCTCTCAAGGTCGCGGACCAGTTGCAGGACGTCCTTGCGATGAGTGGGAGGGACGTCCTCGAGATCGAAGATTTCTACATGATCGCTTGTGGTGTTGTGTTGACCGGCGATGAAATAGGTGTCCTGTGGGACAACCATCCCGTTCGCGGCGAGTTGCTGGCGCACGAGCGCCCTGTTCGCCATGATGGCCAGAACGCGCGCGTTCGGTTTGCCCGCGTTGCCGCCGCAGGCGCCGCAGTCGAGGGCCGCTTCAAAGGGATTGTTCTCCGAGGTGCTGGCGTGACCGCAAAGGAGCACAAGACGCGCGAAGTTTCGCGTCAGTCCCATCATCCGGAGCGCGGTTTCGACGGTGAAGACCTGCTCGCCGAGCGTGAAGCCGGTCCGCGTGATACGCTCCATGCGCGCGAAGGCGCCGCCCTGGTTGATTCCGTATTGTCGCCGAAGATCTTCGACGAAGGCCGCTTCTTCCTCCGCAGAGAGCGCGGTGGAGCGCGCTTGCGGCGACGGCTCACCGGCGCTCTCCTCGTCCAACGCCCGGCGGCGCAGAAACTCCAACCGTTCCAACGACAAATTCAAATTGCGGTCGCCGAACTTTTCCTGCAGCGCCTGTCGTGTTGTTGCGCGCTGCTCCGCGGCCAGCATTTCCTCGACTTCTTCGCGCGATAGCTTGTCCACCGTCAAAGTCGTGGCGACGGGCGGGACGACTTTTTGCCTGAGCCAGGCCATGGCTTTTCTATACCAGTCGGGACAGAGGGTTTTGCCGATAAACGGTAGACTGTAAAACCAACCCAGAGACTCCACCATGACATAGGGTGTGACGACATTTTCCTTGAGGTCGTAGAGGAGCGTATGGCCCGCTTCGAGAAGCTTCTCTCGGCGGCGATGTCTGAAGAGAAACTGACCCTGGTAGGTCCGCGGAATCTCACGGACCAAATTCTTGCTTTTCATGATGACTGGAAACTGGTCCGTTTCGTGATGGCTGCCGAGCGCTTGGTGGCGGATGAAGACGGCGAAAAATCCGGCGAATCCGAAGGTCTCATAATCGCCGATCGCTTCCAGGTGGCGCCGGAAGGGCTCCGAGCGCACGTCGATGCAAAAGACCGCCTGGGCCTGTGGACGGACGCTTGTTCCGTCCTCCGGTTCGATTGGTTCGGAAGACTGCGCGGTGGAAATTTGACCCGACAATTTCTCGGCGGGTTTACCGATGGGGAGTTGGAGCTTCTCCAACAATTGTTCCCGGTAACGTGCCTCGAAAGCCTTGAGCCACACCGGAGCCTGTTCCGATTCAGGAAAGCGATCGAGCCACTCGAGCAGAGTTGCCAGAGTTTCGCTCTCCGTTCGAGCCAGCATAGAGGGATCGATTTTTAACGCGCGCGCGAGTGCGGTCAAACGCCAAGCGGCGCTTAGAGGCGCACGACTCGCTTCACTCGGCGGTGGCGGCGTGAGCTTCCCCTCCCTGCGCATCTCGGCTGCGATCGCATCGGCGTTGCCGTCGATGCCGAGTATTTCACGGCAGGCCTTCTGCACCAGTTCACGCTCGTACCACAAGCGCACCGCGAGATACTGGACCAGATCGATGGGGTAGGCTAGCTGCCATTCGTATTCACTCTGATCGGCGCGCCACTTGATAAAACTGGCCCATCCGGCGAGCGCCGCGAGATGCAGGGAAAAATATTCCCGCCAAGCCTCGGAGCGAATGCCGAGCGCCTCCAAGCTGTCGAGCAACGCAGCTTCCGCCTGGGCCGGCAAGCCCGCGAGTTTTTTCCGGCTTATCTTGATGCCGCACGGAGACCATTCTTGCTGCGCCAGAAATTTCCACGCGGCGTAAAAACCTTTCTCGCGGCCGGGCATGGGCCAGGTGGCATGACCTTCGTCCAAAAACGCCTCGCACCACTTGACCATTTCGCGGTTGATTTGCTCGGCAATCCCCGTCCCAAGCGTGCGATCGCACCAGGTTGCCAACATCAAACTGGCCCCGAGATTTTGACTGCCTTCCTCGGCCTTCCGAACCAGCGGCGTATGCAGCGTCGCCGAAAGATGATCTGCCAACACGAGGATCGCGCTGCGATCCCGATGGCGCGCGAGAAGCGCGTCGAGCGCGTCATCTGAAGGGACCGATATCTCTTCGAGGACAAGCGCGCGAAGCACCTCCAAGTGGCTGAACGTCTGCGCTCCTAGCTCAACATGCTGCTCCTGTGCGAGGGATTTGAGGGCGGCGTCGAGATCCTGCTGCAGAATCCGTCCGGACCGGAAGTAGGTGCAAAACATTTCCTTCGATAAATAGCCGATGCCGCCCAGCGATCGTTGAGCCTGCCGCAGAGCGTCTTCAAATTGGAGATCCTCCAGTCCATGCAGCGGATTGTGATGAACAAACGTGCGCATGGGCCAGTAATAGGCGATGACCTCGCTCGAGAGCCGGATCAGGGCTCTGAGCTCCATGCGTTGATTTTCGCTGTGCCCTGCCACGGCTACCTCCGCCATAGGTTCATCTCCATCGCGGTTCGATTGGCATTGGCCAATATATTGGATTCGAGCCATTGCGGCGGCGTTAGGCCGAGGACCGCTAAAAGCACCAGCACGACTGCGAACAACGAAACTTCGCTCGTGCGCAGGTCCTCATAGCGAATATTAGCCCGATAAGGGCCGAAAAGAAGTCGCTGCATCATCCTGAACAGATACCACGATGCCAAAAACCAAGTGAGCAGGATGATGCTCAAAGCCCATGAGATCGCTATGCCGGGGTGGAGCAACATCGCCAGAAAGGCGGAAAAAAAACCGAAAGGCGGAAGGCCGACGGCCGCCATCACTAACAGCGACAGCACGGCGGCCAAGCGCGGCATTGGCCGCGCCAATCCATGCATTCGGTCCAAGGTCAGGTGGCCATAGCGCCGGTGCAGCCCGTGCCAGACGAGAAGCAGTCCGGCCGAGAGCAGAGCGACCGCGGCGACATAGACGACGGCGTTGAAAGTGACCGTGGCTGCGGCGGCGAAATGCCACCAGAGAGCTGAAAAGAAACTGATGCCGGCGTAGGCCAACAGGTTTGGAACTCTCACTTGCGCCAGCGCTTTGAGCGATCCGTAGAGCGCGCCCAATAGCGCCAGCATGCGCACAGCGCCTAAAATTTCAGCAGGAAGATCCGGCAAAAAGTTCGCGAGCCCGTACAATCCTGCCGCCGGCAGCAGGACGGCGAGAAGCGCGCTCGTGCGCGAAGGCAGTCGCGTGAGGGCGGAAACATAAACCCAATGGAGTGGAAAAAGCGGCAACAAGAGAGCAATGACAAAAAGCACGGCGATCTGGGCCGGCGATAGATCGGCCAAGCGAGCAATACTGGGCGCTGCCAAGCCGACGGCAAGCAAGCCGGCAAAATAGGGAAAGACTCTGCTCCCATTGAGGCGATCGACCTCGCGCGTGAAGAGCCGGCTGAACCTCACGAACAGGGCATCGAGGTAGAGACGGTTCATCAAGAGCAGATAGACGCGCGCCTGCAACGTGATCATCCACTGCGGCATGCGAATGGTTCGCCCGTGACTCTTTGCATAGATCAGGATCCAGCCGAGGATGATGACCAGGGCAAACGCCGCGATTAAAAAATCGAACAGCGCGCCCGGCAAAGCGCCGGCCTGAAAGTGCGCTGACACCTCGCCCGGCGCCGGAAACAAGAAGTGCGTGAAGCTTTCCGCCGCCAGCAGATAGGTCACGACCACGAGGAACAATGTGAACAGCATGCTTACCGCTACTTTCCAGGAAGCCACCGCGCGCAGGCGATACAGGGTGAGAATGGCTTGGGACGATGTGGCCCAGCCAAAGAAGAGGAAGATCACCGTTCCCTGCGAATCTCTCAGTGGAATGCGCAGGATGCCGTGGGCGGCAAGCAGGATGATCAAAGGGAGGATCAATGTTGTGATGAACCCGGTGAGCCAGGTCAGAGTCGAAAACTCCGTTTTCTCGACTGCGTCTTCTTTGGGAGGCAAGCGCGGTTCTTGCCGAGCGGCATGGATCACATAACCGCAGTTCAAGAAGATCGTGCCCTTGAACAGGCCATGGGCGATCAAATGAAAGATCGCCAGTCCGTACGCGCCGAGGCCGCACTCCATGATCATAAAGCCCATCTGTCCGATGGTGGAGTAGCCCAGGGTTTTTTTAATATCGTTTTGCACGAGCATCAGGGAAGAACCGAGCAGAGCGGTAAGCATGCCGACGAAAAAGACCAGATGAAGGGTAGTCGGGCTCAGGTCGTAAAGCGGCGCCAGACGGCTCAAAAGAAAGCCGCCTGCATTGATGATTCCGGCGTGCAGCAGGGCATGCACCGGCGTCGGCGCGTACAAGGAATCGGGAAGCCAGATGTGCAAGGGAAACTGCGCCGACTTGCTCATGGCGCCGATAAAGATCAACAAGGTAATGGCCGTGCTGGCGCGCATCTCGAAAACGCCCGGCCAAAGCGAAAGACTGGCCTTTACCTCGGCGGCGCGGGAAACCATCTGCTGCAAGTCCAGCGTGCCGTATAGACCGTATGCCAGGACGACCGCAGCGAGAAAAGCAACATCGCCCACGCGCTGCATGGCGAAGGTTCTGAAGGCGCCGCGGACCGTCGCAGGATGCGCATAGTTGTAAGAAAGGAGAGGCACGAGCCAAGTCAGCAGCTGCCAGAAGATAAAGAGCATCAGAAGATTGTTGCTCGACACCATGCCGAAGAGCACAAAGGTGGTAAATGCCAGCAGGCTATGGAATCGCGTGTAGCCCTGTTCCTGTTGCATGTAGCGTACTGAAAAGAGATGGATCAGAATGCTGATCGCCGCGATATGCACGAGCATTACGGCTGCAAGGCGGTCGAGGTGCAAACCGAATCGTAAAATGCCGTCGCTCCACGCTGAGAGACTGATAATTTGCGGGCCGCGGGTGGTCACCTCGAAAAGAATCAACAGGGAAAGCGCGAAAGCGATCACTTCGGCGGCGACGCCGATGCGGCTGGCCTTTGGGCCGATGGCCCGCCCAAAAAGCCCGACGATCAGACCCGCCGCCAGCGGCGCGAGAAGTATGAATACAGGATAGGAACGGAACGTCATGTTGGAGCGAATATTTGTTAATTCATGGTTCGCAAAATACCGGTATCTCTTCTGTGGAGCTTTTGCCGGCCGCTCCGTCTATCAAAAAAAAACCGGCCCTTTAAGAGCCGGCTTATATCCGGACAATTCACGATATGCATGCCTGAGGCTGCCCTTCGGCATGTTTTTCTTAACCACAACGGATCTTTATGTCAAGTAAACTCATTGATCGCACGCGCTGCGCCGCGGATATGAAGCTGGTCGGATTGCTTATCTATTCCGCCGCCCTCATCTGGTCGGCGATCAATCCGCATGATTATTTCACCTGGTTTTTAGAGGCGGCGCCGGCGTTGATTGCGCTGGTGATCCTGACGGCGACTCACAGGCGGTTTCCGTTGACGCCCCTGGCCTACGTTTTGATTCTGATCCACTGCCTGATTCTTTTTATCGGCGCGCACTACACGTACGCTCAGGTCGATACTTTGAAGTTCGTTCGCGACTTCTTCGGCTGGGAGAGAAACAATTACGACAAACTCGGCCACTTTGCCCAGGGCTTGGTACCGGCGGTCATTGCGCGAGAAATCTTGCTTCGAAATTCAGTCGTGAATGGCCGGAGATGGCTTAATCTCTTCGTTGTATCGCTTTGCCTGGCTTTCAGCGCGCTCTACGAGTTGTTTGAATGGGGCGTCGCCGTCGTCACTGGCGATTCCGCCGAGAGCTTTCTTGGAACGCAGGGTTATATGTGGGACACCCAATCCGACATGGCGATGGCGTTGACGGGTGCGATTCTCTCTTTGATCATTCTGAGCAAAATCCACGACAAGCAGTTACGCGTTCTCTCCTCGTGAGTTGGTCTGATAGCCGTCAAAAACGATCAATTCGCATCATTAATCCTAATTCACCGCAATTCCACCAAAACTATCAGGCCTGGCGGGGCGGTTGACAACGCGGCGCCGGAGATCTGGATTTGCTCGTCGATCAGCGCTCCATCGACGCGTTGGCCTCCCAGGTCGGGTTCCGTTTCCTGCACCCCGTGACTCTGCGCGCTGGAATATTGATCCCGGAATTCACCGCCGCCTGGACGCACAACTTCCGTGTCGGCAACCATTCGATCGCGGCGGCGTTGCGAGGCGCATCTCAGGAACGATTCCGCATCGCCGCGCCCGACGACACCGGCAGCGCCTTGAAACTCGGCGGCGCGCTGACGTTCATCGGCAATCAAAATTTTTCCGCCGCCGCCGGCATCAACGCAACGTTGGGCAAGAACCGGCTGGAAGCCGCGGGATTGCTGCAGTTGCAGTTCAGGTGGTGAGGGTCGCCGTGCGGTTGTAAATGAAAAACCTCGTACGATGCGGCGAGTGAAACGAACCGCATCGACGATCGCGCCGATCGCGGCCGATGCGGTCCCCTTTGGTCGCGGTTGTGTAGATCGCTTACTTAGCAAAATCATAAAAAAATATTTGCCTCGACTTCCTC
>CAMLCX010000196.1 GCA_946478635.1 uncultured Pseudomonadota bacterium | reverse complement strand
AACCCAACCTGTAACTGCTTGGAAGGCAGCAACCTACCCAGTCGGTCTGACCCGCTTTTATTCCGCCGAAACCGAAAGACCATCATCAATATACGGCTGTCTCGCTTGGCCTAGGCCAAAGCCGCTCACCAATGATGGTTGCTGGGGAAAGATTTCGGAAAGCTAATCCAGTTCCAGCGTTTGTCGTCATACCCTCGGGCGCGAGACGCATCCCTACTCTCTGACGAATCTAAAAATGGTCTGGGCGGCAGGATTTGAACCTGCGGCCTCCTGAGTCCAAGTCAGGCACTCTAACCAAACTGAGCTACGCCCAGATGCGCGCTAGTGCGCTGCAATCGGGTTGGCGGCCCCGCATGGATTTGAACCATGATCTCGGCGGTCAAAGCGCCGCGTCCTGCCGTTAAACGACAGAGCCGTGGAGCGTTGTTGATCGTCGTGGTTCATGGTGTCTAGAATCGTAAAGGCCGGAGCGATTTTCCCCAGCCTCTATTTACATAGCCGTGATTTTCCAGCCGCTGTCAAGCCGGAATAAAAGGTTTTCAAATTATCCAAGCCCGCATGCAAATAGCCCATATCTCCGTGCTGTAACTCCTTTTCGTGGATGACCACGCTGTTAACAACTACGCGGCAGCGGTGGCCGTAAATCGACTCTACGGCCCCTTGATATTCTGCCCTGCGCTTCATGGCCTCGTCATCGCTCATTGGCATCCGCAACCGGAATGGGATGATTTGAGGGTCATCGCTTGGCGGCGGAACATATTGGCTGGCGAGAATGTTCGGCGCGTCTCTGGGGCTATCGATCACAGCCTTGTATTTGGCAACCGTGGCGCGGAATTTCTCCGCCGCGTCGTATTGGTCGGCGCTGACGAAATTCGCGAGCCTGAGCCGTCCGATCGGACATTCGCCGCGCTCATCAGACCTCTGGTCAATCCACTTGTTGCCTTCCCTTCGCGGGGGAATGGCCCTGCGGTGCGGCATGGAAGCCGCGATCTCAGCCGGTGAAGGTGGCTTGTCCTTTACAAGCTGGCCTCCGGGATATCGCTTCCCCGGCTTCCTCTTTCTCCCCACCATGATAGTGCGATCTCCTATTTTTTCGTATGAGATACGCACGGTTACGAATTTGGCTCTGAGGACATGGGCTTGCGATGCAGGTTGCCATGCGTCGCTGACAGTGTGCCTCGATCAAGAGCGGCGAGAAAAATAGTCCGAGTCATCTCGGCTCGGCCTTCGTCATCAACCGAGCCTCGGGGTCAACCCACCACGCCTCACCATTCTTGTCAGTTACCAACGCGCGCCCATAGATTGTCGTGTTCTGACCAAACTTCGGGCCTTTTACCTCTTTGCCATCGCGGTCAACTTTGGTTTCCTTAGCCATTTCATTCTCCTTTGTTGTGAAGTTTCAGGTTCATTTCGGCGGCTCCGGTAGCGGCATCCAGTGGGTCGGCTTGACGTCGATGCATGACCAGTCTGGCATCCAGCCGGTCATCTCGCCGCCCATGCCGCCGCAATCTTCTTCTTCGATGGATCGCCAAGAGCCGTGACCCCAGAAGCCAATGGCGTAGAGCAGATTGTCGGCCCATCCAGTTCGACGGCACCACAACGGCTTCTCTCTCAAAAAAAGAAGGATGATCGTGCCGTCCTTCGGCGCAGTTTCAATCGGTTGCCATTCACTCATCTCGGTTTCCTCTTCCTTCCTCTGTCTCTCTATCGTGGCACTAGCATCGGCGACGCAAGGCTAGATGCATCGCGGGCCACAACTCTCAGAGCCAAATCTCCACACTCATGCCGCCTCTACCTTCTGCTGCATCTTGCGCTCTATCGAGCAAACCAGATCAAACGACTCCCGATCTGATGCCTGACGGAACTTGCCCTTTGTTTCCGCGTCCAGACGCTGAATGTCAGAAACGATTTCCTCAATTCGGCCCAACGCTATCTCTGCTTCCGTCATAGGCTCACCGCGCCCATCTGCGGCTTGAAAACCCCTGTATTTGGGTCAACCGTGAAATGGCATTGACCCAGACGGCCCGCCCCGATTTCACGGACCTTCGCGCTGATAACTCGCGACGTATTTTTTTCAGGGTCGCGGGCGACAATCAGCCCATTGTCGCACTTGTTATTCCATGCCATCGATTGTTCGATATCCGAAAGCCCGGGAACGCGCCCACCATTTTCGTTCACGGCCTTCGTTGGGTGCGCCACGATGACCACGATGGCGTTCATGCTGCGGACAAAATCCTTTACCTCCATGAGACAGCGCCCGATGTAATCCGTGAGCATCATGTCTTTCGGCTTTGCGCGGTCGAGCTCGTTCCAAGGATCAATAACAACGATTTCGGCCCTGTCCCGTTGAACGGCGGTGCAAGCCTGATCCAGCACCCAACTCATCGTGTGAGGCGATTCACCCCGCTCGATAATTGCTGACTGAATAAAGCATTGGCTATTCGAGAAATGCTCGAAGCTTTCATCGTCATCCGGCCACAGCAGCCTGAGTTTTTCGCGCAAGTAGGCTTCGTTCTCCGGGACATACATGAACGAACCCACGCCCCTATCCTTCGCCAATTTGACGAGACAGTTGAGCAGAAAAGTAGATTTGCCATGTCCCGGCATCCCGGTGAGAACGACAAACTGACCGAGATAGAACTTGAAAATCTCATCAAGCTCATACCAGCCTACACCGAAGGACTGCTTTGCAATCGAGCCACGCTGCGGAAGATCAGCCAGCGAAAAGTAGCCAGCCTGGCCATGACGCGAGTTGATCGGAATTATATCTGCCATCTGGTCCTCAGGTGATTGCGTTGCGCCAGTCAAACGGATCGTCGGGATAGCGGAGCTTGCTTTGCGGCGGCCCCTGCGATTTCGCCCGCTCGATCTTTACGGACTGCTCACGGTTGCGCTTCGCCAGCGCCCCGGAAACCGCATAGAACCAATCTTTTTGAGTGCCCGCCCATTGCGTCAATGACAGCAACTCGGCGCGCAAATCGAGATGCGTGAAAGACTCTCGCCATTGGTTAAAAGCCGCCTCCTTGAGACGGATTACTCCACTCTCGAAAGCGTATTTCCCGGCTGCCCCTTTGGGACTTTCGACGGGAAGATTTTGAGAGTCATCGTCAGGCGCTCTTGCGCCTTCTTCTATTCTTTCTTTCTGGCTTCTAGCTTCTAGCTTCTGGGCTTTATCCTGTGGGTTAACCCCACCCTTAAGAGTTGGATTGCCGCCCTTAGCCCCATTCTCCGCATCTTTCCTTGCTTTCTCGGTTTCCCGCTTCATGCGGCGGGAGAAAATTTCGCCGTCGTTTTCTCTCGAAAACACGCCAGATTTTTCCAATTCCGCGAGCAATTTTTCGCAATCTCGGACACGGATGCCGGCGAGTGAGGCGATCTCTTTCGTGCCGAGTGGCTGACCATTGACGCGAAGTGAGCCGCGCGGGTCGGCCTCGTGCATCACGCAAAGCATCTCCATCCAGAGGCCACGCGCAGCGATTGAGCATGTGCGAAGCGCCGGGTCAGCCCGCCAATCGGACGGATAGAATTTCATCCACGGGTGCTTCATTGCGTCTTGCCCCGAAGCAAGCCCCACGTCTCAAGGAACGAGATCGCCATGTCGTAGCCGGTCGCGCAGGCGGCGAAGCCCCCTGCGTTGTTAACGTCGGACATAAACTCTAGTTGCTCTTCGCTCGGTCGCCCCTTCTCTGCCTTCAATTCGAGGGCAAAGAACTCGCGGTTGTGGAGCGCGATAAAATCTGAGACGCCGGCACGAACGCCGAGCGACTTCAAGATTGAGCCTTGGATAAGGCCACGGCGACCGCCGACACGTCCCTGGTTAGGAACGTGAAACCAGACGCACTCAGGATGCGCGCGTTCGCGCAGCGCCTTAGCAACGTCCTGGTGCAGCTTTTGCTCTGGTCGATTCAACTTTGCGTAGCCTGATTTGGTTTTTGAACATGGGACGCACTACGCAACTGAACTTGGTGATTTGAACAGAGACGGGAAAACGCATTCCCAACAATTTACACGCCGCCAACCAACTGCTCCGAAATTTCCTTAACCGCGCGCTCAACAGACGGCATAAGCGGAATCAGCTTCTCGATCTTTCGATGACCGTGCAGGACTGTTGTGTGGTCGCGCCCGCCAATTCGCCGGCCGATTTCCGGCAGCGAACGCAGCGTCAACTCCTTGCAAAGATAACAGGCGACATGCCGGGGTAATGTGAGTTCAACCGTGCGCCGATGCGATAGAAGATCATTGATTGTTTTGTTGTAGTATTTTGCGACGGCGCGGATGATTTGATCGAGGGAAATTTTTGGACGCCGGATCGGACTGCAATCGATCGGTGCCACTACTTGCTCGGCTTCAATCGCGACAATGGCGTCATGTTGAAGGTTGCTAAGGCGCTTGGTAAATCGCTCTAGACGTGTGGCGAGGCCGACGTTTTCTGCTTGCAATTGCGCCACCATAGCCAGGTATTGATCGCGCTCAGTCTTAATGGTCGTAAGCTCAAGCATGAGCTGATGGAGGTTGATCGCGGGCTGCTGGGTGACGCGCCCAGCCTGTATCTTGCGAGCCACTACAACGGCATGATCCCGGACGGCTTGCGGCGTCGTTAGTTCTACTGCTTGCAGCGACATTCCCGGCTCCTCCCCTATTTCACGCACCCCACCAAAGGACGCGAGTAGTTCAATTCAACGCCCGTAACCCCATGTGACTGTCGCAGTTATTCCCAGCGCACAAAGCCAATAGGAACAGTCGGCCCAGCTACCGTGAAAGGCCCAGCGCAGGACGTTGGCCGCGTAGAGGCCCATAATCACGAAATTGAAGATGCGCGGATCGAGCAGGGCGGTCATAGAAGCGCCTCCTGCTTTGCAGGCTTCGGCTTCGCTATGAACATATCCGGCTGCTTGAGCGCCTCCGTGATACGGCGCAGCGCGATCTCAAAGTATTTCGGTTCGATCTCGACGCCGATAAACTTCCGCCCACGTCCAACGGCAGCAACGCCAGTTGTCCCGCTACCCATGAATGGATCAAAGATGGTCTGACCTTTGAGGCGATCTACGCACCAGCGCATCAATTCGACGGGCTTTTGTGTCGGGTGTTCCCGACCGGGCTCCGAGCGATTGCCGTCGAACACGCGGATCACAGTGTCGATGTTCGTCCATGCCAATTCAGCCTCGGCCAAGGTGAAGCCGCGCTCTGGCTTGTTCCAGACCAGCCATCCCCGCGAGGTCGGCAGGTCGAAATAATTGCCGCCCCAAAAAACAACTTCCTTGGCTCTCTCGATCAGGGCATTGAGCAATTCGAGATCGGGCGCGGTTTCGTCCCAGACGTTCCTAATAGCCTTGTCAGCGTCAGCCTTGCCCCAGCCATGACCTTTGCCGCCCTTCCATGTGTGGGCGATCCCATAGGGCGGGTCCGTGACCACAGCATCGATCTTGCCGAGCGTCGGCAAAATCTCGCGGCAATCGCCCAAGTAGAGCGTGACGCCTTCCGCAATATGTTCGACGCGATCTTTCATTCGTGCAGCAATCTCAAATCTCTGATCACCAGTGGCGCAGTCTCAGCGCAACGAGCTGTTAGTGGTCGAATAATTAAATCCAAACGTAGAGCTCGCTGGATAACGCCAAGCGATAACTCCCCTTGAAGATCGTTCACGCTCTCTCACTGCTCCACCATCGTTTCCAGATTTGAGAATGATGCGTCCCGCAGTTGGACGCCCTGTCACGAGGCCAACATGATGCGGCCAGACCGCGATGCAGTTCGTGCAATCAGAACTTGCCGGCGATCCGTAGTGACGCCATTCGATTGCGCGATTGAAAGCCTTGTCGGCTACGTTCAATTGTTGACGCAGCCACCAACCGCACCAGCGAGACGGCCGCGCATCGTGGATTGCATTGCCGTTCGCGTCGTAATGTTTCTTCCTCGCTTCCGCTGGAGAGATAGCGAGGAGAAGGGCTGGGACCATTACCAGCGTCAGTCTGAGAGACTTCACGACTGGTGATCCTTGAGTGGAGTTTGTTGATCCAAGAGGTCGTGGAAGCGCCAGTCGTAATCGCACTTGCAATCACCGTTGCTGAAAATGGCGTTCAGTTCAGGAACGTAGAAGGCAAGACAGCCATCGCCGTCCCAACGCCAACCCATCTCAATACCGCATGGATGCTTGAACCAGTTAACCTCCTTGATGGCCTCGCAATCGCAGTAACCCCAACTATTTTGATCCTTGTCGTCTGGATCGAATTGACGGCCCCAAAGGAAAGAGAACTCGCGTGGCGTTACATCAACTTTTGCGAACTCAGGGCGAATGTCGAAGTTTGAGTAGCAGCCGAATCCTTTGCCGACGAAGGCCCATGCGCGCAAAATCTCGCCAATAGCATCAGCGTTTTTATTTTCGATCAGGGAAACAACATACTGACGCGCAATACCTTGAAGCGCGTCCGTCGTCGGCTCCGTCTGATCACCAGTCGTGGCGGATGTTCTTTCCGTGCTGGTCATTGTCCCCCGCTATTCGCGTTTGAGAATTTCCACGAGCATTGCAGCAACGATGCTTGCCGGTGGCTCATGCTCACCTGACAGCCAGCGCTCTGCGCTGCGTGTTGTTGTCTTGCCGATGTCAGCAAGGATCGCTGTCGTCTTGAACGGCCAAACGATCTTGGCAATCCTGCCGAATTTTGTGTTTCCGACGATTTCGTCGTGACGCGACGGCGCGCGTCGGTTGATTTCAGATGCGCTCGCGACAGCGAACGGTATGTTCCCTGACATGACATGTTGCCCCTACTCGTTACAAAAAGGACTTCGCCAGCGATCCCCTCACTGGCGATTACTGACGGGTGCGTTGGCCGGTTTGTTTTGGTCCGGTCAGCGCACTCGTTTTTCAAATTGTGTTTCTCCCCCCGGAGCATGGTCAGCCAACCTTCTCCGGTTCGGCTATGCCCCAAATAGACGGGGGTGCGTCTTTGCCGCGCTCGTCGAGTTCTTTTGAAATGACCAAGAACGTATTTGCAGGAAGCCTGCCGCTCGCCCGCCAGTTCGTGACGTGCTGGGCCTTGCGCCCGGTCAGGTTGGCCGTAGCGACCGTCCCGCCTAAAGCATCAATGACTTCATCGGCTGATTTGAGAACGCGAGCCGTCATGATCGTATAGATACAGAATTGCTGTAGCATGTCAACATTGCCGTTTGCTGGATGGCGTCCAGATATGCTGGATGGCAGGGTGCGGCCTAATATGAAGGCCCGTTCATCAGCGCCAGAAAGCACCGAAATGGTGGCCGAACGGCTCCGGCTGTTGCGCGAGGCGCTGGGCCTCGATCAGGCAGAAATGTGCCGGCGAACAGGCATCGGCGTTTCGGCTTGGAACAATGCCGAAACCGGGGATAACCGAATCGGCATCTCAAACGCCATAAAGGTGCGGCAGACCTTCGGTGTCGGGCTGGATTATATCTTCATGGGGGACCAGCGAGCCCTGCCCTCCGAGATGGCGACCAAAATAGGCCGCTTAAATGCCCCGCTACGGGGTTCTAAGCGCGCGTAGAGCAAAGAAACGTCCTGACCAGGGTTTCCATGTGGGCGATCACCGCCAGCGCGTCCTGGGGCTTCTCTGGCAATTGCGCGGCCAACTGGACCGCCTGACGGCGCAAAAAAGCCTCATGTTCCAAATCGGGAGACTGAATTTCCTTTTTGTGTAAATGAGTTACAGACATTTTCGGCGCTCCACCTGTGCCCTGTTTGTTCTATTGTATGACTTAATTCCTTAAACTTGCAAGCCCCCGTTTGACCGCGCCGCCATTGAACGGCCTCTCACCCTAAGAAAACAACAAACCATTGCCTAAAGTGCCGATCACGTTTTTGTGATACAGTTTTTCTGTATGACTGTTGACCTGATACAGATTTGCTGTATGCTCTCTCCATCAGATCAGGGAGACGCGAAATGCAGGGGCAAATCACCGAAGCGGTCGCAACCAAGGTTCTCAGCGTTGTCGATGCTGGCTTGGTCAGTGGAATGGGCAAGCCGATCCCCGGCCAGATGTGTGTTGAAGCAGCGGTCTGTTACGCGCTCGGCCTTCCCCATGGCGACGATCCGGGCTGCGTTGCTCCGTCGCTCCGCTCACTGAAAATTCGCCTCAACGATTCAAGCTGGTCGAGCAACGAGGCTCGCGCCAAGGGATTGCGCCGTCTCGCCGTTGCTCAACTTGGTTCAGTCGGCGTGCTGGACGAAAAAGAATTTGTCCGTCGCCTTGTTGATTATGCGCTGCGTGTTTCGACCCCGAAGGCGCTTCGGTCTGCTGCATCTGTCTGCAAAGACGAAAAGCACAAAGCGGCACTGTGCGAAGCCGCGAACCGTTGTGAGAAAGAAGGGACTCGCGCGGCAGCACAAGAAGCCCAAGCGGTAGCGAGGGCCGACGCCGCCTACGCCGCCGC
>CAMLCX010000195.1 GCA_946478635.1 uncultured Pseudomonadota bacterium | reverse complement strand
ACGCGCAAAGCATTTATTCGTTCCGCGGCGCCAATTTCCGCAACATCATGGATTTCCCGACGCATTTTCCCGGCGCGCGGATCATCAAGCTCGAGGAGAACTACCGCAGCACTCAGCCGATTTTGAATCTGACTAACGAGATCATCCAGCGCGCCAAAGAGGGCTATGAGAAGCGGCTTTTCACGCGCAAAAGCGTGGGTACCCGACCCAAACTCGTCCAGGCCGCGAGCGAGCAGATGCAGTCGCAGTTTGTCTGCCAAAAAATCCTCGAGCTCCGCGAAGAAGGCGTCTCGCTTTGGGATATTGCCGTTTTGTTCCGGTCGAGCTTCCATTCCTTCGATCTCGAAATCGAGCTCGCACGGCATAAAATCCCATTCGTCAAACGCGGCGGTTTTCAATTCATGGAAACCGCGCACGTCAAAGACCTGCTGGCGCATATGCGCGTGCTCGCCAACCCGCAGGATGCGATTTCCTGGAATCGCGTGCTGCTGCTGCTCGAAGGGATCGGCCCCGGAGCCTGTCAAAAAATCGTCAAGTGGCTGCTCGCAGGCACGCATGCCGTTGAGCGCCTGCGCTCATATCCCGCCAAGGGTAAGGTCGCCCATGGACTGCGCACCCTCGCGCAGGTGCTCGAAGAAGCCGGGCAAGCCGAGCTGCCCCCCGAGCAGGCGCAATATCTGATGCAATATTACACTCCCCTCCTGAAACAGAACTATCCGGACGATCATCCCAAGCGTCTGAGGGACATGGAGCATTTTCAGGGCATGACCGAGCGTTACCGCAGTCTCGAACGCTTGTTGAGCGATATGGCGCTCGAACCGCCCAACGACAGCATCGGTGGTGTGCTAGCCGTCGACCCGGACGAAGGACCGTTGGTTCTATCGACCATTCACTCGGCCAAGGGGCTGGAGTTCCACTCGGTGTTTATCATCTGGGCTTTGGAAGGAAGATTCCCGTCATTTTTCAACACGAATTCTGTCGAAGAGCTGGAAGAAGAGCGCCGATTGCTCTACGTCGCCGCCACGCGCGCGAAACAAAATCTTTTTATCAGCTATCCGACCCGGGTATTCGACAAGACTTTGCGTATGGTGTTGTCGCGCCCCTCGCAGTTCATCGATGATATGCCGCATCGAATGCTCGAACCGGTGGCCCTGGTGCCGGAAGGATCTTATTGGGATTGGGAGAGTTAAAGATGTTGCAATTGCTGCACTACACCATTGTCTTTGTCAGCGGCGCGGTGCTCATGGCGCTGGAAATCGCCGGCAGCCGCGTTTTGGCGCCGCACTTCGGCAGCTCGATCTTCGTCTGGGGAAGTCTGATTTCCGTTGTGATGGCAGCGCTCAGCATCGGCTACTACTGGGGAGGCTGGCTCTCGACGCGGGAACCTTCCTACGCCAAGCTTGTGCTGCTGCTGTTGGTTCCCGGCGTCGCGGTCTTTTTTCTGCCGTTCGTCTATCCCTCGATCAATGAATGGATCGCCGCCAGAGACTTCGGCATCCGCATGAATCCGCTCATCGCCTGCTCCGTGCTCTTTCTAGTGCCGGGAGTTTTCATGGGCACGGTCTCCCCTTACGTCATTCGGCTTGCCGCCACACAGCTTCACACGGTCGGCAGCACAGCGGGCACGCTCTATGCCGTGTCCACCTGCGGCAGTATTTTCGGCACGCTGGTCACCGCGTTTTATCTCATCCCGGTGCTCGGCGTGAGTAATATCATCCATTGCCTGGGGATTATGCTGGTGTGCCTATCGCTAGTTGTAGTACCTTTAATACGGCTGCAGCGCTTGTCCCCCGCGCGGGCTCTGGCTGCGGTCTCGTTCGCATTCAGCTTAATCAACGTGGTTTGGGCGCCCATCGCTTGGGCAAAAACGCTCTTGCAAAAAGACACTTTTTACCACCGCATCCGCATCGAGGAGGATGACGAAGCACGCTACATGTATTTCGATCGCACGCTGCAGAGCGCCATGAACCTGAAGGACCCCACCGCGCTCCGTCTCATCTACTCGCGCTACACCTCAGTTGGTTTTACCTTTCGGCCCGACGCCAAGAAAATGTTGATTATCGGGCTTGGCGGCGGCTCGATTCCCAAGAAAGTGCAAAAAGAATTTCCCCAGATGGAAATCGACGCGGTCGAGATCGATCCGGAAGTGATCAAGATGTCCAAGGACTTTTTCAACGTCAAGGAAAGCAGCCTGCTCCGTTTACACGCCCAGGACGGGCGTCTATTCATGGCGCGCACGCCGCAACAGTACGATATCATCTTACTCGACGCTTACTTTACCGACGCCATGCCATTTCACCTGACGACCAAACAATTTTTTGAATTGGCCCAGAAAAAACTCACCCCCAACGGCATCATCGTGGCCAATCTCATCAGCGCCGTGACCGGACCGTCCGGAAAGATCGCGCGCGCATTTGTCAGAACGCAGCGTCAGGTTTTTCCCCAGACCTACGTCTTCGCGGCGCGCCGCCCCGACAACGTGAGTCTGGACACGATTCAAAACGTCATTGTCGTCGCGACCCGCGACAAGCAACGCCTCGACATCAAAGAAATCGTCAAGCGCGCTACATCCATCGGCAAGGGACTATTCCCCGATCCGATTCAAGATATCGCCATAGCCTATTTCGATAAACCGTTGCCTGAAGATGTCCCTATCCTTACCGATGATTACGCGCCGACGGATAATCTCCTCAATCCTTAGCGCGCTCCTCCTTTCCTCCTGTTCGTTCGTCGCGCCGGAGGCGACTCAGCGGCTCGTGCGGGTCAAGGTGCTCGCTGATGTTCCCTTTCGCGCGCGAAATCCGAACTGGACTGAGGAAGCCCGTGAGATCGTCGAAGCGGCTTCGGACTATTACGAGCGCGAATTCGACATTCGGATCATGACTCAAAGCGTTTCCGCCTGGCCGGCAACGCAACGCGTCGATTCCACTCCGGCTCTCCTATCCCTGCTCCAGAAAGAATTTCCCGCCACATCGAAGGATGGAACTTACGACCTGATCGTCTCTTTTACCGCCGAGAATGCAACCAGGTATTTCTCCGTTGGGCGGGCGCGCGTCGACCGCATCGGCAATTGCGCTCAAGGATTGGCCAATTATGTCGTCGTGCCGATCGATAAAGTGTTCCACTACCAGGGATCCACCGCGGAACCGACCTTTGATGTGATTGCCCTGGTGCACGAGCTCGGCCATGTTTTTGGCGCCGAACATGTGGAAGACACGACTTCGCTCATGCATGAAAACTTCGGCTACCGCACCGAATTCGACGCCAAGAACCGCGCCGTGATCCGGAAAAACCGCGCCTGCCCGTTTGCCAAATGAGAAGATAGGCATTAGGCAATAGGCATCAGGCAGTAGTTTAATCCCGAATCCGAGATTTTTTCCTGCTATTGCCTGGTGCCATTTCCTGCGTTGGTTAACGGCTTGAACGGAGCGAAGCGGTTGAACGTTTTGAACGACTTGAACGATGCAAGAATCATTTTCTTACTAATGCCTGTTGCCTAGTGCCTGTTGCCTAATTCTATGCTGACCAATCTTCGAGTCGTTATGGTTCGCCCGCATGGTTCCGGCAACATCGGTTCGGTGGCGCGGGCCATGAAAAACCTCGGCGTCAGAGAGCTTGCGGTCGTCGGCAAAGCGCGCACCCGGAGCTTTTGGGCGCGGGCGATGGCCGTGCATGGCCGGGATGTTCTCGCCGCGACCCAATGCCACGACAATATCCGCGCCGCGATCGCCGACTGCACCCTGGTCGTCGGCACCACCTGCCGAGCAGGACTCTATCGGAGCCACAGCAAATTCCCGCGCGATATCGCGCCGGAAATCATTCAGGCGGCGCAGAAAGGCAAGGTCGCGCTGCTCTTCGGGCCGGAGGATCACGGGCTCAGCAACAAGGATTTGGAACATTGCCAGCTGCTGGTAACCATTCCGACGCATCCGGAGTATCAATCGCTCAACGTTGCCCAGGCGGCGGTCATTTTTCTCTATGAGCTTTATGTCGCATCGCTCGCGCCCGCGGTTGGCGAGGGCATTCAGCGGGCCGAGGCCGAGCAGGTGGAACGCCTGTTCGACATCATGCGAAATTCTCTGCTAAAGATCGGCTTTCTCGATTCGGAAAACCCCGAGCATATCTTGCTCGCCTTGCGGCGCATTCTCGGGCGCGGCGGTTTGGAGGACAAGGACGTGCGGATCTTGACCGGCATGTTCCGCCAGATCGAATGGTATACCAACCAGGGCTGGAAAGTCGTCGAGGAAAAAGAAAAGCGTGGCGTCAAGATTCGCTAGAGGAGAGAAAATGAACGTCAATCATTTTGAACTGAAGAAGACCGCCATGTTGTTCTTCGATATTTTGAACGGCTATGTGCCCGAACCCGCGCCCGGAAAGCCGCGGGTTTTGAAACCGTGGATTCAGAACGCCGTACGCCTCGGCAAGGCGGCCCGCGCCGCCGGCTTGCCGGTGTTCTTCGCCAAAGGCAATCATCGACCGGACAACGCAACCACGGCGCTGCTCCTCACCGACACGAATAATTCTCTTACACCCTGGCCGAACGGCGAAGTGACGAAGACCAAGATGCACGTGATCGCGGGCGACAAGAGCTCGGACGTGCTCGCCGACCTGGAGCCGCACGGCGACGACTACTACATCGTCAAGTATCGCTGGAGCGCGTTTCACCAAACCTACCTCGACCTGGCGCTGCGGACGCGCGGCATCGACACGGTTATTATTTCCGGCGGATCCACCGATGTCGGCGTCACGTCGACTTTGTATTCAGGCCGGGACCTGGACTATAACATGGTCGTCGCCAGCGACGCCTGCGGCACATCGCACGATCAGCGCGCCCACGACATGCTCATGGAGCTGGTATTTCCGCGCATGTCGCGCGTGCGCACAACCAATCAGATCATTGAGATGATTCACAAGGCGCGTGTTTAAAACTCGTTGAATAAATTTATTATTTTGAGGCCGTTCAAAAAGGTTTAGTTGCGAGGCGTGCGACGGTCGACGAGCGGAGGCGTACAATGATAGTACGTTGGAGCGAGGCGAACGAGCACAACGAAGCAAATGAGCCTTTTTCAACGGCCTCCCAAGGAGGCAAGATGGCATCGAATGGCAGTGCACCAATGGGCGTAAGCAAGAATATCAAACAGATCGGCCGCACCGATCTACCAGGCGGCGGTTCGATCGTCGTGGAGAACGGTTACGCCTACGTAGGCCACATCGATCCGCCGCACGGAACCTCCATCCTCGACGTGCGCGATCCGAAACATCCCAAGCTCGTCGCCCAGCTCGAAGTGCCGGAAGGCATTCATTCCCATAAAGTCCGCGTGAGCGGCGATCTCATGCTGATCAACTACGAGCGCTACAAGACTAAAAAAGAGCCGGATGCCGGCATGAAGATTTTCGATATCTCCAACCGCGCCAAGCCGCGCGAGATCGCCTTTTTCAAGGCGCCCGGCAAAGGCTTGCACCGTTTCACCTTCGATGGGCGCTACGCTTATATTTCGCCCACCGTGGAAGGATACGTCGGCAACATCGCCATGATTCTGGATCTCAAAAACCCCGAGAAACCGGAAGAAGTCTGCCGCTGGTGGATGCCGGGGCAATGGACCGCCGGGGGTGAGACGCCGACCTGGCATGGCACCGACACTCGCTGCCACCACCCGATTCGGCGCGGCGACCGTCTTTACATCAGCTACTGGCACGCCGGCTTCGCCATCGTCGACATTTCCGACATGAGCAAACCCAAAACGGTGAGCACGCTCGATTATAGCCCGCCCTATCCTTGCCCGACGCACACCACCTTGCCGATGCTCGGCAAAATTATGGAGCGTGATTGGCTGATCGTCACCGATGAAGAAGTCGGCGAAAAACTGAACGACACGCACAACGCTTTTCTTTGGGTCATCGATATCACCAGGGAAGAGTTGCCGCTCCCGGTCGCGACATTCATCGTTCCGTTCGAAGGCAAGTCGACGGGCCACACCCGCTTCGGCGCGCACCAACCGGCCGAGCAGGTTTACGGCAATACCTTGTACGTCACCTGGTTCGGCGGCGGACTCCGCGCGGTCGACTTCTCCAATCCCTATGTCCCGAAAGAAGTGGGCTACTACGTCCCGCTGCCCGGCAAAGGCCACGATGTCGTCATGAGCAACGACGTTTTTCACGACAAGGACGGCAAGCTCTATCTCATCGACCGATATGAGGGGTTGGAGATACTCGAACCGGATCTATAGGGTTCAAATAGTTCAAAACGTTCAAATCGCTCAAACCCTCACCTCTGTCCTCCCCCGCGACGCGGGGGAGGATGAAGGAGAGGGCTTGAACGGAGCGCAGCGATTAAACGGCTTGAACGTTTTGAACGTCAATTTTTTGTGAAGTTATACAACGTCGCCTATTCCGGCAACTCCTACAAAGTCCGCCTGCTGCTCGCGCACCTCGGCATTCCGTGCGAAATCATCGAAGTCGACATTCTGAAGGGAGAAAGCCGCACGGCGGAATTTCTCAAAATCAATCCCAACGGCCGCACGCCGGTGCTGGACGACAACGGTTTTATCCTGGCCGAATCCAACGCCATCCTCGCCTATTTAGCCAAAGGCACCCAATTTCTCCCGGAAGACCGCAAAGCTCTCGGTAAAATTTTCCAGTGGATGTTCTTCGAGCAATACAGCCACGAACCGTTCATCGCGACGTCCCGCTTCTGGTTGCAGCACAAACCCGACTCGCCGGAAAAGACAGCGTTGCTCGCATCCAAGCGCGACGGCGGCCGGGCCGCACTCAAGATCATGGAAGATCACTTGTCGAAGAACGATTTCTTCGTCGGCGATTACAGCATCGCCGACATCGCCCTTTTCGCCTATACGCACGTAGCGCATGAAGGCGGCTTTCCGCTGGATGATTTTCCGAAGATCAGAGCTTGGATTGAACGGGTGTGCTCACAGCATGGGTTTGTTCCGATGCCATAAAAACAGTTGGTGCGCAAGCGCACCCTACAAAGCCAATCACGCGTCGCGGCAACCTTTACCGTAGGGTGCGCTTGCGCACCATTTCCCCAATGGTTGTTTCCTTGTCGCCACTAAATTGAGAACGGTACCACGTATGTCGGAGTACCGACGAAACTACGTTCCCGGCGGCACATACTTCTTCACTGTTAAAACCCTCGACCGCCGCTCAATATTGACTGACGAGCCTTACCGAACCGCATTGCGACAGGCTGTAAACGACGTGCGAAAAATAATGCCATTTCAAAGCATCGCGTGGGTATTACTTCCCGATCATCTCCACACGGTTTGGAAGTTGCCTGAATCCGATGCAAACTTTCCCCTTCGTTGGTCACTGATCAAACAACTTGTTACTAGGCAGTGCTCTGAGCGAGTTCACGACTCGCGAAAAACCGAATCACGGCAAAAACGAGGCGAAGGAGCCATTTGGCAGCGGCGCTTTTGGGAGCATACGATTCGTGACGATACCGACTTACGACACCATATCGACTACATTCACTATAATCCGGTGAAGCATGGCTACGTTGCACAGCCGGCTGATTGGCCGTATTCGACTTTTCATCGCTACGTAAGCGACGGCGTGTATCCAGCCGATTGGGCATCTGCCGACGAAGGCATCATTTCCGATTTCGGTGAATAGACGGTGCGCAAGCGCACCCTACAAATGAAATCGCGCGTTGTAATGACCTTAATGTAGGGTGCGCTTGCGCACCATCCCTGTCTTTACATTCGTGCTTTTCTAATTTCCTCCAACTCTTCTAGACTCCGTGGCCAGTCATCTTTCAATAGTCTCGACAAACTCCGATCCGCCAATAGCTTCCCTCCGGTCTGGCACTTTGCGCAATAGTTGGTTTCGTTGTCCGCGTGCACAATGCGCTGAACCGGCGAGCCGCAGACCGGACAGGGCTTGCCGAACTTGCCGTGCACGGCCATGTCGGGGCGGAACGCTGTGACTTTCTCCGGGAATCGTGCTTTGCGCTCCGTTCGCAGTCGTTCCACCCAATCGTTCAGCGAATCCTTTATTGCGTGGTAAAGCCGCTCGATTTCAGGGTCGGTCATTTGTTTTGTCAAGCGGATCGGCGACAGCCGCGCGCGATGGAGAATCTCATCCGAGTAGGCATTGCCGATGCCGCTGAACATGTGTGGATGGGTCAGCGACCGTTTCAATGTGTGATTTTCGCGCGTCAGGGCTTCGCGAAACTCGTCGAGGCTGGTGTCGAGCACTTCCAAGCCGCCCGGATCATGCTCCCGCAACGCGGCTTCGCCCCGAACCAGATGGATCGACGCGCGTTTCTTGGTACCCGCTTCGGTTAGTAGCAACGTGCCATTAGGAAAATCGAAGGCGGCCTGGCCGTACTTGCGGGCGATCTTCGCGCCTTTCGGTTTCCAATGGAATCGTCCCGCGATCATCAGATGAATAACGAGATAGAGTTCGTCTTCCAGCTCGAACACAA
>CAMLCX010000194.1 GCA_946478635.1 uncultured Pseudomonadota bacterium | reverse complement strand
TCCGCAACGAGGCCTATATGGCCAAGCTCTTCGCCGACGAGATGTCCTTCCGTGTTGTCGACCGCGTTCTGCAAATCCACGGCGGCATCGGTCTTACGCTCGATCTGCCGCTGGCAAAATGGTTCGTCGATCAGCGCAGCCGCATGATCACCGAAGGGGCTTCGGAAGTTATGCGCATGGTGATCGCCCGGGAAGTGCTTAAAAAATACAACTGAAGTAGGACGTTCAAATCGTTCAAAACGTTCAAGCCGTTCAAAACGTTGGAACCGCCCGGATTAGTTCGGACGATTTGAACGTTTTGAACGGCTTGAACTACTTGAACGAGCTAACGTCGGTCAGTTCCCTTGCGCGAAGGACAGCTCCCACCGGTTGCCGTCGGGATCGAAGACGTTGATCGAATAACTCACGCCGTCGCGGTGCGGCCGGACCTTTTCGATATTGGCGCCGATGTCCTGCAGCGCTTTGAGCGCTTTGTCCTTTTCCTGCCAGGGAATATTGAGCGTGTGATGCGGATCGACCTCGCGCGGCTTGATCGACGCGTCGAAAAGATGCACTTCGAAGTTGCCGAGGCGCACATCGACCTCCTTCACTTGCCCTGACCTTATTTGTTCTTCCGTGGGCTCGACTTTTTTGACGATCTGCCCGCCGATGACTTTGGTGTAGAACTCCACGGCTTTGTCGAGATCCTTGGCGCTGGTGGCGAAGGTTCTGATTCCTTTAATATCGAACATGGGAGCCTCCTTGCTGAGTCGTGCGGTTTATTTTGTGGTTAGATCAAAATGCGGTTCATGATAATCGAGGGCGACGTGGAAATGTTTAAGAAACGATGCTCCCAATAGTCCTTCTGCCGGTAGGGCTCCTGGGAGCGGGATCGCGATCACTTGGACGTTTGAAGCGGTGCAATTCGAGCCGACAGTCACTTTGTTTACATGGCCGATGGGTGCGTCTGTTCGAGCGGACGCCGTGACGAGAGGAGTATTTCGGATCGGAACGATGCCTAGTTCACGGAATACGTCGGGTCTTATGGTTGCGTAGCTTGCTGCCGTGTCGACGATCATCGGTAAATAGAGTGAACGTCCGTCGTTTTCGATGAGTACGGATACAACGAAGAGCTTAAACTCTCTAAAAACTCCCTGGCGAAACGAGATCGAGAATTTCACTTACGTCGGCAGTACATCGCGAAAGTGGTATCGGGGGACGCAAGCCTGCCGCTGAAGAACAAATAAAGCCTCTTGCCTTTGTGCAATCCAATCGCTTTGACAACTTTTTGCCGGTCAGTATTGGCGTTAATGACGATTCCCTTAAACGGCTCACCCTCTTTGGTTTCAGTCACTTCTATCAATAGCCATTGATTAGGAAGCTCTCGCTCGATGGTCTTGATCGTGAGGGTTTTCATAGGATCATCCTAAGACTCGTTGCTTGGAAGTTATACCTGTGAAGAAACCCTGTCAAATCTTTGTTTCCAGGGCGATTTTAGTCGAGATCCGGCTGTCGGCGCGTCTTTGGTTGATGACGCAATCGGTGAGTGAACTCGTGTTGTGCTCCGCTTTGCTCCATCCGAGCTACAGGTATTTTCGTCATGCCGGTGAAAACGCTGGGAAGGGCGGGTTTCAAACCCGCCCCTACGCCAGATTCTTGCGGAAGTCCGCCGGAGTTTATTCAGCGAAGTAGAAGGACCTGCATGATGGTGAGGCGACGGTTCTTTCGAGCGAGTGAGAGCGGCAGTGTTGATCCGCGCGCAACCAAAGAGTCGTTCGCGTCGGAAGCGCGAGTTCCGTGAGCTAGGCAAAGGCGATTGAACCGTGGGAGGTCTGATTGCAATGAAATGTAGGGGCAGGTTTGAAACCTGCCCTGACCGGATTCGGACCCACACCACCCCACGGGCGAGTTTAAAACCCGCCCCTACGAGGACGCTGCGTCGTATTGCGGTCCTGGCGTGATGAATTCCTCACTGGTCCATCAGAATCCTGACCCGCTCCACAATCTCCGGCGGCTGGGACATGACGTGTTTGGCCAGCGCTTCGAGCTCTTCACCGGTGGATGGTGTGATGTCGAAGTTTTTGCGCTTGGCTTCCGCCAACAGCTCGGGGTCTTTCATGGTTTTGAGAAAGGCTTCGCGCAGGATTTTCATCCGATCGGCGGGAATGCCCGGAGGCGCGACGATGGGCCTGCCGAAATCGGTCGCGGCCAACACCATCGGCACCAGGCGCCTTTCCGTTTCCGGGGTTTTGAAGTCGTCCATTAACTCGCGCAGCGTCGGCACATCGGCCAAGCGCGGATCGCGCGTTTGACCGGTTTGCATCAGGATGCGCGCAAAGCCTTTCTTGCGCCAGGTGTGGTACGGCTCGCGCGAATGATACGCCTGGATGGTAAAGGCGCGGCAATGAAGCTCGCCGCGCTCGACGGCGAGATCGATTTCGCCGCCGCCTTGGTAGCCGGCAACGATTGTAAACTTCGTGCCGAGCGTTTCTTCCAACAGCTTCGGCATGTAACTGCCCGAGGTGCCGGCCCCTGTTGAGCCGCATTTGGGCGGCTCCTTTGCTTTGCGCACGTCGGCCAGAGTTTTGTAGGGCAGATCGGCGCGCATGTAGAGAAGGTAATCCGACTTGTCGGAGCTGCCGATCCAGCCGAATTTCGCCCAATCGTATCTCACCTCTTTCTGCTTCATGAGCTGATTGAAGTAGATGGAAGGCTGAATCGCGCCGATGGTCAATCCATCGGGTTTGGAAATGTTGTAGAGATAGTTGGCGCCGATGATCGAGCCCGCGCCGGTCATGTTTTGCACGATGAAACTTGGATTCCCCGGAATATGCTTGCCCATGAACTGCGCCATGAGGCGCGCGTAGAGATCGTAGGCGCTGCCCGCGCTGGCGGCGGCCAGCACCGTAATTGTTTTTCCCTGGTAATACGGAGTCTGCCCCCACGCTTCCGCGGCGAATAGACTGCAAATCAAAACCAGCAGATGCTTCTTCATAGAGCTTTATCCCTCTGTTAAAAGCGGAGATTTGTCAGTTATAGATCTAGAGCGAGTAAAACTGTTTGGGGTTGTGAACCAGAATTTTGTCGACTAATTCTCCCGACAGATCCTCGCGCGATCGCATTGTTTGCACCAGCAGTTTCTCTTCCGCCGGATCGTTGTGGCCGTAATCGGAGCCGATCATCAAATGATCCTCGCCGATAAATTCTGCCAAGTAGGGGATGTCTTCGTCCGCTTCGCAGGCGACGTAGATGCGACAGTCGCGGAACAGATCCTTGCACGAGGCGTGCTTCCAGCGCGCGTTGGGAAATGACGGGCGCGGGCGGGCGGAGCGTTTCAGGTGATGGTAGAGATACGGCACCCAGCTTGCCGAGGCTTCCAGGAAGCCGAACTTCAACTCGGGAAACTTTTCGGGAATCTCGCCGGCGACGAGATCACGGAAGCCGATGATTGGCGGAAGGTGCGAGGCGGCGAAGGTTCCGTTCAATTCGAGATCGAAAAAATCCCGCAAATAACGGCAGCTTTGTCCGGTGTGGATGCAGATCGGCAGGCCGAGCTTTTCTGCCTCGGCGTAGATCGGATGAAAGTGCGGATTGTTGAGCGTCAAGGATCCGACGATGCCGCTGAAAAATATTCCGACGGCGCCGTTTTGCCTGGCTTCGTGCATTTGCTCGATGGATTCGTCGATGGAATGGAGCGGCAGCACAGCGACCCAACGCAGCCGGCCCTTTGCGCCGTGGTAGACCCCTGCGAGGTATTTATTGTAGGCGGCGCAGAGAGCCCCTTCTAAAGAAACGTCATCGGTTACCTGCACGAGAAACAATGTGGGGTAGATGACCTGGACGGCGACGCCGGCCTTGTCCATGTCGGCCAGTCGGCCATCAACGTCGCTGATTTCCCGGCTGGCGCGATGGATGTCGGTTCTTCCGCTTTCGCGCTGTGACGCCGCCGGCGTGATCAGGCGAAATCCGCCCTTGCCCGCGGCTTTGGGGAAAATATTGCCGTCGATGAGCCACAGCACGTTGAAGTCCCGATAGAGCGTGTCGTCCGGCGCGGCGACCATTACGGGGCGGCGATGGAACATGCGGCGATCGATCAGGTTCCACATGCTCTCCGATTCGGCGATGTGCGTATCGGCATCGATGATTCCGTTCATGTGATTATTCCCCTTTTTAGTTAGGCGAGGTTTCCGATTAACACCGGTCATTCGCGGGTGTCAATGGCATTGAAGGTTCGGTTCAACGTTCAAAGTTCCAGGTTCAAGGTTTTGGATTCCCGCCACTCCATCGTTGCAGACTTTTGACGGAGCTGTGACTTTGTATTAAGTAACAACAGCAGGCCGCCGCGAAATCGCGGAAGTATCGCAAGCAGGCTCTTTTAAATCGCCAAGGGACGTACTAATTATCAAAATAACATGAAACCGTAAGGAGAATGGAAGTGGGGATTATCGACGCAGATACTCATATCGACGAAACGGACGCCACTTGGGAGTACATGGCCGACGGGGATTCGCAATTCAAACCTGCAACCGCTTTCCCGTCCAATCCGGATCCAAAGCTGCCGCCGGCGCGCTACTGGGTGATCGACGGCAGGCGTCAGATTCGCTTCATCCGCAGCGATAAGGATTCCGGCACCACGGTGGAGACGCGCGAGTTGCTCGACGTCAAGGCCCGGCTTAAGCATATGGACGAGTTGGGCACCGACATCCAAGTCATTTACCCTACGCTTTTTTTGATGGAATCGACGGAAAAGCCGGAGATCAACGCGGCCATGCGGCGCAGCTACAACCGCTGGCTCGGGGATCGCTGCAAGCAATCGGGCGGAAGATTGCGCTGGGTCTGCATGCCACCTCTCCAGAGTATGGAGGATACCCTGGCGGAAATCCGCTGGGCGAAAGATCATGGCGCCTGCGGAGTGTTGAAGAAAGGCGATCGCGAGGCGGGCAAGTATCCGGCCGACCCGTACTTCGAGCCTTTCTATGCTGAAGCCGAGCAGCTCGATTTGCCGATCTGCATTCACACCGGCTCGGGCGTGCCGGACTTCTCGCCGGCGCGGGAGTTTTCGCACGGCCAATTCATGCGCACCAAGGGCGCCGCGATCAACGGCGTGCTCGGGCTTATTCTTCATAAGGTGCCGGTAAAGTTTCCCAAGCTACGCTTCGGGTGCATCGAGGCGGGTTCCATGTGGACGCCCTTCGTCGCCTACGATCTCCGTCGCCAGCAATTGCGCCAGCAGGGACGCGAAAGCACCAGCGTGCTCGGCGTGCCGCTGATCGAGGTGCCTTTGAATGTGTTCGAGGAGAACCGGGTCTATATTACGTGCCAGGTCGATGAAGATCTTCCGTATATCATCAAAACGGTAGGCGAGAATAATCTGATGGTGGGATCGGATTATACGCACCGCGATCCGTCCATGGAGCTCGAATTTCGCAAGGAGTTGCAGTCGCGGGCCGACAAGGGCGATATTCCACAGGCCGCCGTGCAGAAGATACTCTACGATAATCCGAAAACGTTCTATGGCCTTTGATCAATAGTTCGAGCCAGTAAGGAGGGCGAGCAGAATGATCATTCTCAGTCCGGAAGGAAAAACGCAAACGTCGGCGGCGCGGGTCGCCGGTTTGCCGAAGTTTGGCGATTTGCGCGGCAAGGTTATCGGACTGCTTGATAACAGCAAGCCGAACGCGGACAAATTGGGCGAGCGCTTCGAGCAGCTGCTGCGCGAGAAGTACGGCGTCGCCGGCGTCGTCAAGCGGCGCAAGCTCACGGCGCAGCAAGGGGCGCCCAAAGAATATCTCGATGAGCTGGCGGCCCAGGCCGACTTTATTCTTAGCGGTCTCGGCGATTGAGGCTCGTGCACGTCGTGGAGTGTCCACGACTCGATCGAACTGCAGAAGCGCGGCAGGTTTGCGGTCACGGTGATTACCCACGCTTTCGACGCGCTCGCGAAATCCGAAAAGGAAGCTTTCGGCGCGCCGGATCATCCGGTGCTCGTCGTCCAGCATCCGATCGGCACCGTGAAGCTGGACGAAGTGAATAGGCGGGCCGACGCAGCTTTTGATAAATTGGTGAATATTCTGCTTGATCCCGCGGCGGCGCAAGCGAAAGTCGCGTAAGAAGTTTATTCGTGTCCCGGATTTCGGTCTCGCGTTGGTTCAGAGAATCGAAGCCGGAACTGTTTCGGTTAATGTCTTGTCCCGGTTTTGTCACGCCGGTGAACATACCGGTATCCAGCTTCGGCTTTGCTACAAACACCTGGATTCCCGCGTGCGCGGGAATGACGGAATGGGAGCCAACTGCTCGTTAGTTTTTGAAGGGTGGCATTTATGGCAACGGCGGCATTGCAAGCAGAGCGATTCGAAATTCCCGACGATATTTGGGCAGCGCAGGCGTTTTTTGAGGAAAAAGGCTGGGGTGACGGCTTGCCGATCATTCCGTCGACCGAAGAGCGGGTCGGAGAAATGCTTGCCGCGACGAAGCGCGGCGCGCAGGATGTGATCGGCGCGGTGCCGCCGCGCTGGGCGCACGCCACGGTGGAAAAAATCGCCATCAACGGCGTCATGGCGGGCTGCAAGCCGGAGTACATGCCCGTGCTGATCGCGGCCGTCGAAGCGTTAACCGATCCCAAGCTCAATCTTTACGCTCTGCAAGCGACTACCGGAGGGCCGGCGGTGATGATCATCGTCAACGGTCCGATCCGCAAGCAGTTAAACATCAACGGCGGGTCCAATGCTTTGGGCGAGGGTTGGCGCGCCAACGCGACCATCGGCCGCTTCGTGCAACTGGTGAAACGCAATATCGGCGGCTCCTATCCCGGCACGACGTGCAAAGCGACGCTTGGCTGGCCGGGGAAATATTCCATCTGCGTCGGCGAGAACGAGGAAGCGAGCCCATGGGAACCGCTGCATGTCGAGCGCGGTTTCAAAGCGGAGCAGAGCACCGTGACCGCGATCAGCGCCGATGCCTCCGTGCGCGCGTCGGACTTGGACAGTTCGAAGGCGGAAGGAATATTGATCAACTTCGCGCAGAAAATGGACGGGCCGTCGGGACCGGAAGCGATCATGGTGATCTGTCCGGAGCATGCCAAGATTATCGCCGGCGACGGTTTCAGCAAAAAAGACGTGCAAAAGTTTATCTGGGAGCGGGCCGCTTATCGCATGAAGGATCTCCCCGACGAGACCTTTGCACAACGAGTCAAGCGCCGCTCCGATCTCAAGTTGACGCGCGAAAGCGTCATTCCCGTGACCGACAAGCCGGAAGACATTCTCGTCGTCGTCGCCGGCGGCGACGGCTCCCAATCGCAGTACATCCATGTCTGGGGCCAGAGCACGCCGGAAGGCGGTTCGACGCGGTCGGTCACCAAAGTTATACGGGAATAAGAGTTCAAAACGTTCAAGCCGTTCAAATCGTTCAAAACGTTCGGTCACGGGTCATTGATTTCTTACCCTCGCCCGCTTGCGGGAGAGGGGAGGGTGAGGGGCATGCGCCGACAATTATCACTCATCATCCTGGTTGTTGCTCTTGTCTGGGTGGATAACGTATCCGCCGCTGACAAGCTGCGCATAAGCTACTCGGGCACGACGACCAGCAACGCGCTCCTTTGGGTGACCAAGGAGGCGAAACTTTTTGACAAGAACGGCCTTGACGCAGAAGTGCTTTACCTGGCTGCGTCGCTCGGCCAGACCGCGTTAATCGCGGGCGAAACCCAGTTCGCGGTTTACACGGGATTGCTGATGACGCCGACCCGGCTTCAGGGCGCCGACGTGACGATGATCGCGGGCTTTCTAAATTACTTAGTATCGCGCCTGGTCGTGCGCGTGGACATCAAGACCGCCGCGGACCTCAAGGGAAAACGTCTGGCGGTGTCGCGTTTCGGCACGGCGTCGGATTTTGGCACCCGGCTGATGGTCTCGAAGCTCGGTTTGAATCCCGATACCGACGTCACCATCTTGCAGATCGGCGATACGCCGACCCGCGTCGCCGCGCTGATGGCGAAGTCCGTGGATGGCGCGATTTTCGATCCGCCCGACCACAAGAGGGCCATCGAGAACGGCGGGCGGGTGATGATGAACCTGGAAGAAACCGTGATTCCCTATCAACATGCCGGATTGATCTCGACGAAAAAATATATCGCGGCACGGCCGGATTTGGCGCGGCGGGTTGTCAAATCGGTCGTCGAAGGAGCGGCCGTGGTGCGCAAAGACCCCGCGACCACCAAGCGGGCGTTGTCGATCCGCATGCGCATTAAAGATCCAAAGGAACTGGAAGAGACCTATCAGCAGCTGCGCGGTTTCACGCAAGCGAAGCCCTATCCGAGCCTGGAAGGTTTCAAGGCGATATTGAATGATTTGTCGAAGCGGGTGCCAGCGGCGAAAATTGCCGACCCTAAAGATTTTGCCGATCTTAGGTTCATCGAAGAGTTGGACAAATCGGGGTATATCGACTCGCTTCAATAGTCACACGTGGACGGTAA
>CAMLCX010000193.1 GCA_946478635.1 uncultured Pseudomonadota bacterium | reverse complement strand
CACCGAGATCTACACTCTTTCCCTACACGACGCTCTTCCGATCTCGGAGCGTCTGGCGGCGGTGGTTCCGGTGCTGGCTCCGGCGGTGGTTCAGGTAGCGGCTCTGGTAGTGGCTCGGGCGGCGCGGGTGGCGGTTCGGGTGGTGGCTCCGGTGGTGGCGCGGGGGGTGGATCTGGTGGTGGCGGCGCTTCTGGCGGCGGATCGGGCGATGGCTCTGGTCGTGCTTCCGGCCGCGTCGCTGCTGGCGACTCGGGTGGCAGCTCTGGCGGCGATATAGGTGGCAGCTACGTTTCCAGTGCGGCGGCCACATCGTCAAGTAGTGGAACTCGGAGTGCCGCCAGTGAAGGGATTTCTGGAAATAAAATTTCCTACTACGGCATCTGGATTTCTATACTCCTCGTGTTGCTGGTACTAATTCCAGTCGTCATCTGGACATTCGTGAAGTCCGGTAACGAGAGCGAAGAAGCGGCAAAGAACGAAGTTCCCTACCAGAAACTCAACACGCAACAGATTCTCGGAAAAATAGTAAGCAAGTAAGTTTTTCGGACTCCCCTGAAACACCAGCGTGTCGTTCAGCGGATTTGGAAGATCTCGTTCCAGAGCTTCTCATACTTCGGATAATCCTTGGTATCGTCTCCTGAAAGCATATAGCTCTTTACGGGGAGGCTTTTCTCAACAGGCTCAACCTTGGGGTGAGCCGGGGTCTCACCTGCCTGGGCAAAAACTTTCTGTCCTTCTTCACTGATGAGCCAGCGGGCCCAAAGGAGTCCGGCCATCGGATGGGGCGCCCCTTTGAGTATTGTCACCGTGCCTCCAATGCGGCCCACACCTTCACTCAGCATGATCTGCAACGGCGCACCTTTTTTCTGCAGCGGCGGAATGTGATGCGCATAACAAGTCACGCAAACATCAGCCTGGCCCGCCACCAATAGTTCAACTAATTGCGAGTGGCCTTTGTAGAACTCGGGTTTGTTGGAGGAGATCCTTTTGAATAGTTCCACGGCTTTGTCGTCGCTCTGGTACTTGTATTTCGCCAGACCCAACAGGACTTGAAAATCCCTCGGCTCGGCGCTGAGCCTGTTGGCCCATTTTGGATCGGCGAAATCCTCAAAAGTCTTCGGCTCGTCTCCCTTCTTAACGCGCGTCGTATTCCAGGCGGCGATGAAGTACTCCGTGTCCGTAGCGACCCAGTCGCCGCCCCGCAGCGGCGCAGGATAAGCCCCGGCTTCGGGCAAGTTGATATCCAGTAACAGCTTTTGCTCCCGCATCTGGGCAACATAGTTGAGCGTGCCGCTCAGCACATCGGCGATTACCTTGCCTCCCCGCGCTTCGGCGATCGCGCGCGCAACAAGTTTGTCGGCAGTGGCGTTCACATGATTGACCTTAATCCCCGGAAAGCGTTTCTCGAAAGCGGGAAACACAATTTCCTCGGTCCTTGTCGATGCGGCCGCCTAGATGACCACGCGGTCTTCCGCTTTCGCTTCCTTGTACAGCGCATCGATGGATTCCATTTTGCTCGCAACCGGCCCGCTAGCCGAAGCGGCGAGGCCTAACCGAACGTCTGTCAAAAAGAAAGTGATGGTCAAAACCAAACACACCCAAGTGCTGGTGCAAGCTCTTGTGGACAATCTCATGGTTCCCCCGCCCTTATGTGAGACTAAACCGTTATTGAAATCTAGGAAGCAGTTCCTTACCGATCAGCTCCAGGCTCTCTTCGTACCGATCGTATTGCAGTCTTAGATCGAATACCAAGTGCTCGACGCCTCTAATGCGAAACTTCTCGATCTCCGCCGCGCAGTCATCGGGGTTCCCGACGATCAAGAGTCCTTCGAGATCCTCGATCGTCTGAAACTTTCCGGACGGCGGCTTGATCCAATGACTGCTGCCCTCCGAGCTCTCCGCAAGCGCGGCGACGTCAATGCTCGCCCGAGCTTTCTTTCGGTCCTTGTCGATACGCGTGATTGGAATATTGCCCAGAGTAATTTTCCGGTCGGTCAATTGCCGCAAATATCCTATTCGGTCGTCGAAAGTCGCCATGGGAACACGACCGGGAATCCAGCCGTCGCAGTATTCGGCTGCCCGTCTTATCGCGGCGCGGGTGCTGCCGCCGCAAAAGATCGGGATCGGCTCCGCCGGCTTAGGCTCGATGGTCACGTTTTCGAATGAAAATATCTTGCCCCGATAGGAGGCGTTGTTCTCTTGCCATATGAGCCGGGCGATCTCGACGGTCTCGCGAAGGATTTCGACGCGATCCTCGATCCGCAAGCCGACCGTCGCGAGTTCCGCTGGATTGAATCCCAATCCCATTCCAGCAATCACCCGGCCCCCCGCAATATAAGAAAGGCTGGCGAGATCCTGACTGACTTTGAGCGGCCAACGCACGGGCACGAGCACTGCAATACCTAATATGATTTTTTTTGTCACCGCCGCAACCGCCGAAAGCGTGACAATGGGTTCGACGAATTTGAGGCCTGATTTTTCCATGCCGTGGGGATGCCAAATTAGATGATCCCTCACCCATACGGAATGAAATCCGAGATCCTCGCACATCCTGGCGCCATCGATGATCCGGGACGGTGAAGTTTCTTTGCCAAAGTGAGGCAACAAAACGCCGAACTGCATTTTCGCCATCGTTCTCGATCCTTGAGACTCTCAACTTGCTTGCGACCGCTCTCAGCTTTCTTTCGCAAGGAAAATGCCTGGATTAATCCCATCGCGCGAGAGTGACTTTAGCATGCGGGGCCCTATTTGTTTTCCGAATCATCGACGATGTGAAAATCCTCGCCGGCGGGAGCGTAAATCTCAAGCACGCGCGCGACCGTATCACCACAGTTGCCTGCTTGATGACGCACTCCGGGAGGGATAAAAGCAACTTCTCCGGGACCCAGGCGAAACTTCTTTCCCTCTACGATCGCCTCGACGGTCCCTTCCAGGACGACATAAATATTCTCCGCTTTCGCGTGGTAGTGCGTCGGACCCGGTCCGGAATCCACGTTGATTAGATTGATGTGTACATCGACGTTTTTTGCGCCGTCGGCTTCATCAACCAGACGAAGAGCCTTACCGCGATCCCATCGCATAACTCTTACTGGCGCGTCGTCTATGCGCATAACCTTCACTGGCATAAATTCACCTCCAATTTTTTCAGAGAAGTTTAAACCAATCTTAGCGTAATCCTCATCACTCAAACCATCAGTACTCTCATTGCAAATTGATGATGAAACAAGAATGCATTCTTTGAAACAAAACCGCACTTGAAGGCGAGCTGTAGTTGAAAGCAAGATAACTGTCAAGTTACGGTCCGCACCGTAAGTTCCACGATCGTCACACATTGCTGCACGACGTCATAGGAACTATCGGAGGCGCAACTCTGATGACAGGGGCACTTAAACTGATTCAATTTTGAGCCGAGCGCAAGTTGCCCATCTATGCGGGAATGGAAAACGGAAATTTGGCCCGGCACGGACTCGCTTTGAAGCCGTTTAAACAGCGTTTACCTCATTGCGAAATAGAGAATTTTTAAAGACAAGGTTTTTAATTCATGATAATTTTGGCGAACTTCGGCGGCAGAATCTGCTCAGAAAGCTGCGTGGGAGGGATGATGATTATGCCATGGGGTTTTGACAGCAAATGGTTATTCATCGGTGCTGTCTTGCTTATGCCTCAGGGGGCTTTCGCAGAATCATTCATTCTGGGTTCCGTAAGTGCGCACCCGGTCGGAGAGATCAGAAAATTCTCTCCTCTTGCGAGCTATCTCGCACGGCAGTTGCAATCGGAGGGTATCAAGCGAGAGAAAATTGTCGTGGCCGAGAACATTGCTGCCATGTCCTCGTTCTTGCAAACGCGGCAAGTAGATCTTTACATAGACAGCTTTTTCCCGTCGATCGCTGTCAGTCGCCTTTCCGGCAGCAAACTTCTGCTCAGGCGGTGGAAGGGCGGGAAAAGCGAATACCAGTCGGTGATATTCACGCGAAGAGATAGCGGCATTGCTCGATTGGAGGATCTCAAGGGTAAGGTCATTGCCTTTGAGGAGCCTTTCGCTTCGACCGGTTACTTTTTGCCGAAAATAGTTTTATTGGAAAAGGGATTACGATTAACGCCCAAGAGGCAGGCAAACGACCCCGTGAAATCCGACGAAGTAGGCTACGTTTTTAGTCGCGGCGACTCGAATACGATACTGTGGGTGTCGAATGGGGCGGTGGCGGCGGGAGCAACCGACGATCAAAAGTACCTCACATCGGCAAAAAACCTTGACAGCTTCACGGTCATTCATGAGACGGTTTCGTTTCCGCGTCAGCTTGTCAGCTATCGCGCGGATCTTCCGGCCAACCTTGTGACGAAAGTTAAAGAAGTTTTGCTCAATATGCATCAGACCGAGGACGGTAGGCAGGTGCTGCAGGCCTTCGAGAACACAACCAAGTTCGAAGAGATCCCGGTTCGAGATATGGACCTTGCGAGAGGATTCAGAAAATATGTCGATGCCGAACTTAAACTCCAACGATAGTTAGATTGCTCCGGTCTTCATGGTTCATTGGCGTGATTTCAGCAACGGAGGAAGATCCATATGGCGCGCAAAAGATTCTGGTTCATTCTGGCGGCCGTGTTACTTGCTTCATCAGTCAGAGCCGAGCCCATCAAGGTTGCCTATTCCGGCGTCTCCGCCGCCGGCACCCCTCTCTGGCTCGCCAAAGAAGAAGGAATTTTTGCCAAGCATGGATTGGAAGCGGATCTGGTCACGGTTCGCAGCGCTCCCCTGCAAGTCACCGCCCTCGTCTCTAATGAAGTGCAATTCGTCCGGGGAAGCGTTTCGAGCATGCTCACGGCGGCGGCTCAGGGAGCGAAGCTTAAAATTCTCCTGTCGCTTTTCGCCGAACGGGCGTCCTACGACTTTCTGGTGTCCCCCTCGATTACCCGCCCTAGCGATTTGAAAGGCAAGAATATCGGCGTGCAGGATTTTAGCGGTCTCCTCTGGACGTTGACGATGTTGTCGCTCAGGGAACTCGGACTGGATCCGCAGAGGGACAACATCAATATTCAGGCTATCGGCGACAGCACGGTGATTGCCCAATCTCTGGCAAGCGGCATCATCGACGGCGCCGCGCTGGACAAATTGCAGTCCGTCAGGCTTCAGGGGCTTGGAGTGAAAGTGCTGTATGATTTGAGCCGGATCGCTTTCCCGTCGAGCCCGTTCATGAGCGCGGAAGGTTACCTAAAAAAGAATCCCCAGGTGGTCGAAAACTTTATCAAGGCATTGATCGAGGCGAGCGTTATTATGCGGGCGCAGAAAGAACGAGGCCTTGCCGTTCTGCAGAAACACATCAAGGCGGACCGGCAACTCGCCGAGATCGGCTACAAGAATCTTTTAGACGACCTGACCTCTTATACGTTTGTTACCGTAAAGGGCTTAAAGACCGTGCAAGAGATTATCGCCCTGCGCGATCCCAAGATAGCAAAATACAACGTGGAGGATCTTGTCGATCAGCGCATCCTCAAAAAAATCGTTGCGAGCGGCTACGTGGAGGAGGTCGAGAAAAAATATAAGATTCGATCTTGAAGAAGTTGGCAGCGTCGGATTTGAAACAATTGACGCATTATGAGCGAAGCACTCAACTCTCGGCGATTCGCGAGCGTCAAAGATCTCATTTGCGCGGTCGCAGCGACCATTCGCGATCACCCGCCTGTTGGCAACAAGACTCCTCGATCCGCGGCCTCGTCGAAAAGATTGCGTGCATCCAGGCCTGGGTCTTTTCGAACATCGCCTGAGTATAAGGCAGCGGCACGACGCGCTCGCCGACTCCGAAACGCCGAACATCGACCTTGTCGCGAAAGCGTTCGGGAATCTCATGGAGAAAATAGCGCTTGTACCGCTCCGGCTCCACGTCGATGTCAGCCTGCGCCCTGATCAGAGCGCGCATATAGCGCTCGACATTTGCGCCATCCACGTCGCGATGAAACATGAAGGCCATCATGAAGGTCGTGGAGACGATTCTTCGAAAGCCGTGTTGCTCCAACAGATATAACTGCGGCCCCCAGACATTCACCGCAGGTATCTTTCTTGCCAGGGCTGCATCGACGCGCGACCAAGACGAGCCGACGAATTTGAGCGCGATGTTTTCGGGCGGTAGAAATATCTCAAGCGCCTGCAGAGCGGAATAATGACTGCCGGAATGGTACCCGACCGCAATGTCGGTCCGCGCCAGATCGCCGGGCGCTGAAACATTGGAATCGCCCGGTACCACGATGGCGGCTTCACAAACGCTATAAGCCTTCGCCCACATGATGCCTTCTTCAATCTTCGCCGCCTGGTTGACCGTCCAGTGGCACGCGCAGCTGACATCGCCGGCGCCTTCGTCCTTGCGTCCATGTCCTTCGGCGTAGCGCTCGAACGCGCCGAAACGGTTATCCTCGAGGGGAATCGGCGAATCGACAGCGGCGAGTCAAGGCGTGTTTTTGCGGCTGCCTTCCACATTGAGCTCGTAGTCTAGACCCTCTTCGGTGAAATAGCCCTTTTCGTCGGCGACCCAATCGTTGAGCCTGCCATGAGGCTGAATAATGAATTTCGCCATACCGCGTCTTCTCCCCTAAAATTCGTTTATCGGATGCTATGTCATCGCCTTGCAGGTTTTCAACCGCTTTAAACAACCCTACTGTGCGCTAAAGTGGCGATTACGAATCTGAAGCTCAAGACTCAAGCGCAGCTATCAACAAAGAAGACCGGCTGATCGAGATTGCAAAACGATACGGATTGAACCAGCATAATATTTTGGCAAGCTGATTACTTGACTGGGGAAAGTGGTAGATTCATAGGAGCAAGGAGACGGAGGGAAGTATGCTCGTCCGATTCATCGACATGGTCATCTTTACCGCGCTTGCGGTTTTTACTACCCCAACGCTAAGCGCTGCAGGGCAATCCCCCTGCCCCGCCATCCTCGATCACAAATTCTCAAACTTGATGGATGAACCGGTATCGCTCTGCCAGTTCAGCGGCAAAGCGTTGCTGATTGTCAACACCGCGAGCGAGTGCGGCTACACACCGCAATACGACGGCCTGGAAAAGCTATATCGCCGTTATCGCGGCAAAGGGTTCGTCGTCCTGGGATTTCCCTCGAACGATTTCGGCGGCCAGGAGCCGGGGTCGAACAAGGAGATCGCGCAATTCTGCCGGGTAAACTACGGAATTACCTTCCCCGTGTTCGCGAAAACGTCGGTCATCGGCGCAAACGCCAACCCGCTCTTCCGTGAGCTCGCCGCAAAAACAGGGAAGCCCCCGCTCTGGAACTTTCATAAATATCTCCTCGACCGAACCGGCCAGCCTGTAGCAACGTTCGAAACCGCTGTCGAGCCTGAAAATCGGCGGGTTGCGGCGCAGATCGAGAAACTCGTGGCTGAGCCGCGATAAAACGGACCTTGCGGTTTCGGCCGTTCAATCCGCCGACGCATTCATTTGAACCTATGAGATATGAATGATGGCGAGAAAAGACTCTCGGTCAATTTTGGCCTACTAACTCACCTGCTGTTTCATGATTTTCAAGAGTTCTTCGAATGAAGACTTGGTGATCACGCGATTGAACTGCGAACGGTAGTTGTTGACCAGGCTGATATTCTCCGCGACGACGTCATAAATTCTCCACTTCCCATCCACTCTATGCAGCCGGTAGACGACGGAATAGGTTTGACCGTTCTTGTCGATAATTCGGGAATCGACTTGCGAATAATCGCCGTCGATGCTTTCGCCGCTATAGACCACTTGCTGCCCATTGTAGAGGTCGATCTGCTCCGCATAGGTTTTTTCCAGCAAAGCCGTAAAGGTCGATACGAATTCACTCCGCTGCTGCGGATTCAAGCGGCGCCAATTCGACCCAAGAGAGCGCATGGCCATCTCATTGAAGTCGAACAACGGGTAAACAATCTGCCTCAAACGGTCGATGACTTGGGCTCTTTGTCTTTGATTGTCGAGCTTGGCGCTCTTCAGAATTTCCACGCCCTGATTGATCGCGCCGCGAATAGCTTCAGTGGGCTCGCCGGCATGGGCGAATTTGCCACTCAAAACCGACACTAAAAGCGCGACGGTTGACAGGAACAGCCGAGTTTTCAATTTCATACGGAAACGACTCCCACTGGTTTCATACAGAGTAACCTAAAATTGGCCGTAATCAATCAAGCGAGTACGCCGATGTGCCGTTTGCGAACCTGCACGTGAATTGTCGTAGAGCGCGCAATTCAATTTTGTGAGTAAAGCCGAAGGAGTGTCTTTCTGTCGCGCGCCGTCAAGACGGAGTTCTCGTCCTTTATGCGCCCTGAAAAGAACATGGCATCCTGCGGGTTTGGCTATGTCCGAACAATCCGAGGGCGCGGCCGGCCTCATGGAGCGCTGCAGACCTGATAGTATTATCCAATAAGAGAAACTAAATGCTTCTACGGTTGACTCCGGTTGGTCTTGTTGAGACTATGTGGGCATGG
>CAMLCX010000192.1 GCA_946478635.1 uncultured Pseudomonadota bacterium | reverse complement strand
CGCGACACGGGCAAGTTTGGGAACCGCTTCTTTGAGCAGCTCCAGCCGCTTACCGTTATGACGGGCGGTGGGCTCGATCCTGTCAGGGCAGGGCTGGTGGAAAGCCTTGCCCGGCCCGGCGGTAACGTCACCGGCCTTACAAATGTTTCCAGTGACGATGGGAATCGTCTTAGTCGCATTCTTGGCCGCCTGGATTGGTCTGAGACCGCCTGCTACCACGATAATATCAACCTTGAGACGCACCAACTCGGCCGCAAGCGCAGGGTACCGACTGACCTTCCCTTCCGCATATCGGTACTCGATGGCGATGTTCTGTCCTTCCATGTAGCCAAGCTCGCGCAGAGCTAACCGAATTGCCTCGGAACGGGTGGACTCAGTAGCTGGATCACCCCCCACTAGATACCCTATCCGGGGGACTTTCTTCGTCTGCTGCGCCTGGGCGACCGCGCAGAGCGCAAAGATCATGACGCAAAGGGTAAGACAAAATCTCAATCGGGGAATTGGAATGTTGGAGTATTGGAGTAATGCTCTCAGCCGAATTGACCCAACACTCCACGACCCCACCACTCCATCACTCCATGTCTTCATCGGATCACCTTGTCCGCTCTCGCTAACAAACTTTTTGTTGCCGGGAGTCGCAGCCCAACGATGGGGACACGCGGTCTGATGCTAATGAGTTTGACTTGAATCATCGGCTGCATTATAAATAATCTAATAAGTCTTCTAACAAGGAGCATTATGGGAGCAATAGCCGTTTCCAAAAAGGAAGAAGAACAAATCGAAAGGTTGCGTAAGGATCTCGGAATCGCAAGCAAATCGGCACTGATCCGCACCGCGTTAAGGACTTTGGAAAAGAAAAGCCAGGAAGAAAAATTACGCCGCGATATCCAGGACTCTGTGAGTCGCTGCGGCGCGGCCGATCGTGAGGAGAACAGAGAGCTTTTCAACGCCGGTGTCGCGCGGGCCGATGGGAAAGAGTAAATGCCCGTCAAAAGGGGACACTTATACATCATAGACTTCAATCCTCGGATCAAAACCAAGCCCGGAAAGCTTCGGCCTGGCCTGGTGCTCCAATCCGATCTCGTCAACGAGGCCGAGTATCCGTCGACTATCGTCATCCCGACGACGACCCGGCTTGTGGAAAATCCGGGAATTCTTCGGATTCACCTCAAGAAGGGCCAAGGCGGAGTTTCTCGCGACAGCGATCTACTGCTGGGCCAGGTGATCGCTGTGTCTAACGAGTCTTTCCGCCAAGAGATTGGCTCCTTGCCAAATCCTATGATGGAAGAGGTGGAAAACCGCATCCGCATCATTCTAAACTTGTGATATATCTCGGCTTGGTTAGTTTCATATTCCTTGCCCCCTTGGGCCTTACTTTCAGATTGATGATCAATTCGAACTTCGTTGGTTGCTCCACGGGCAGATCGGCGGGCTTAGCGCCCTTTAATATCTTGTCAACATACTTAGCGGCGCGCCGGTCCAAGTCGGGCAAGTTCGCGCTGTAGGTCATAAGCCCACCGTCGATGACGTATTGGGAATGGCTATATATCGCTGGGAGTCGGCTCTTTACTGAGAGTTTGACAAACTGTGGTCGATTAGAATTGAAGATAGGGCCCTGCTGCACCAGGACTGCATCGGCAACGCCCCTTGGTCGCGGCTTGGAATGCAGTGTCAATATCCCTGGGACCTCGTACGTTAGGTATTGAAGCTTCACCTTGTATGCTTCGGCAGCGCGTTCGATTTCTCTTAGCTGTTGGGCGTTACCGGGATTGTTCCCAAAGGTCCCCAGGACGGCCACACGGGAGAGCTTGGGAATGATCTCCTTCAGAAGCTCGAGCTGTTTTCCGGCTATCTCCGGCGCAACGTTGGAAAGTCCCGTGGGACAAGATTGATCTATTATTGGCAGCGCGGAGGCGAAGTCATTTACATGCTTTTCATTTACGCGAAAAACCGACAAGAGGATCTAACGCCCGCGCCGGTAGCTGTCCGCGGGGGCCGCTCCATAGGACATGAGCCCGCCAGCATAAAATACCTTCGTCATGACCTAGTTTCCAAACCCACAATCTGTGCTGAACGAAATCGAAGGATCGACAATCCAGAATCTCTGTCTGTTGCCTCATGCCTCACGCCTATTTTCCTTTCCACACCGGCGCGCGTTTCTCGGCGAAGGCGCGCGGACCTTCCTTGGCATCTTCCGTACTGCCGATTAATGACGAGAGGTCGGCTTCCAGGCGCAAGCCTTCTTCGAGCGGCAGTTCCACGCCCTTTTTGATCGCTTCCTTGATAAACATCACCGATGTCGGCGCGCCCTTGAGTATGCGGTTGGCCAGATCCTCAGCAGCTTTGAGAACGTCCTTTGATGGCACCGCGTTGTTCACCAAGCCCAACGACTTTGCCTCGACGCCGCTTACCGTGTCGCCGGTGAGGCACATCTCCATCGCCTTGGTCACTCCCACCGCGCGCGTCAACCGCTGTGTGCCGCCGGCGCCGGGGATGATGCCGCGCCGCACTTCCGTGAGTCCCAGCTTGGCATCCTCCGCCGCCACGCGAAGATCGCACGCCAGCGCGAATTCCAATCCGCCGCCGACGCAATAGCCGTGGATAGCGGCGATGGTCGGCTTGGTGATCGCCGCTACCGCGCGTGCTTGAGTATAAATTTTGTTGGTCAATTTCTGCTGGCGCCGTTCGATCGGCGAGAACACCGTGGCGGCGCGCTCCTTTAAGTCCATGCCGGCCGAAAATGCTTTTTCTCCGGCGCCGGTGAAGATCGCGATGCGCACATTGGCGTCCTCTTCGATCTGCCGGCAGGCTTCGATGAGATCCTGCGTCATCTGCCGGTTCATCGCATTCATGGCTTCCGGCCGGTTGAAGGTGACATAAGCGATTTGCTCGCGTACTTCGAACAGAATTGTCCGGTAATCCATTGTCTCCTACCTCTTTCCTCTAAAGTTCCAAACGTTCAAGGCGTTCACTCGCTACGCGGAGTCTGCCCTGAGCAACGCCGAAGGGTTCAGACCCTCTCTTTGATCCTTCCCCGCAAAAGCGGGCGAGGGTGTAATTCCATTTGTCTTCCTTAGAACTTGCCGCAGTCATCTGCTTTGACGTGCGATCAGCCTCCGCCGCTTTTTTTCATCTTCATCGAAGTGACCAGCGGGATCAGACTGATGGCGAAAGCGAACAGATAGGTGACGTTCATCGAAGCGACGAAGACCTGAGTGTCCCCCGGATTCGGCGTTGTGCCGGGAATGCCGGTATAGTAGCGAAACGCCAGGGTCAAAAAAATGCCGCTGAGCGAGATGCCGAGCATATGGCCGAGGCCGAAGATGCCGTTGATAATGCCGATCGCCGTGCCCCAGTTTTCCTTGGGCAGCGCGCCGATCATCACCGCTTGAGACGGCGTATTGAAAAAGGCCGAACCGATGCCCGTGAGCGTGAGCAGGATGGCGGGCAAAATCCAATGCGAGTCCGCGCGTAGGTTCGCGCCGATAACAAAAGCGATCATCAAAATCACCACGCCCGTGATCAACAGCAAGCGCGCTCCGAAACGGTCGGTCATGGCGCCGCTCACCGGCGAAAGCACCATGCTGAGCAGCGACGGTACAAGAAAAATAACTCCCATGAAAGTGGGCGAGAGCTTGAGTACGTCCTGCAGGTAAAACGGCACGACGAAAGCGACCAGGCCCTGCGTAATGCAGCACATGAGCAGGCCAACGGAGCCGAAGCCGAACGCCGGCACCGAAAAAAAAGAAAGACGGATCATCGGGCTCGGCGTTTTTTTCTCATGGGAGATAAACGCCCAGATGCCCGCCACGAATAGCACGCCGAGCAGAGCCTGGCTGGCGCCGCCCACGCGCTCGGCAATTTTTTGATCCATGAGGATCGTCGCGAGGACCGTGAGCACAAGGAAAATAACCGCGCCGCGATAATCGATCGGCTGGCGGCGCGTTTCGGAGCGCCCAACGGCGCGCCCGGTCACGAAACAAAGCGCCATGCCGACGAGGCTCGGCAAAAACAAGAAAAAGAAAACGCCGCGCCAGTGCACGAGATCGATGATCAGGCCGCCGATCGGCGGCCCGACAAAAAAACCGAACTGGTGCGACATCGCCATGAGCCCCTGGGCCTTGCCCTCGGACCCTCGCGGCATGGCCCGGAATGCCAGGGTGCGTCCTGAAGATTGAATCATCGCGCCGCCGACGCCCTGCACGAAGCGAAACAGGATCAGTTGCAACACATCCTGGGAGAGACCGCAGAGTAGCGAACCCACCGCCATGGTTCCCATGCCGGCGCCGAACATTTTGTGATGACCGTAGATGTCGCCCAAACGGCCGCACACCACCCCCAAGCCGATGCCGGCCATCTGATAAACGATCAACGCCCAGGAAATACCGAGCATGTCCGTTCCCAGCGCCGCCGCAAGCGTGGGCACCGAGATCATAAACACCCGGGTCGAAATCCCGGCGATGGAAACACCGATGACGGAATTGATCAGCGTCAGCCGGCGCAGCCGTTCGTTTGTCTCAGTTTGGTCTTGCAAATCCAACGTTATGAGCCTCGTTGCCAGTGCGAGTGTACGCCAAAGATCGCGCCGGCGATGCGCGCCCAGCGGACGCAAGCCCTTGTGTTTCGTTCCTGCGGTGAATCGAAATGAGATCGAACACGGCGGTAAGACGAGTCGGCAACGATCTCGCGACAGTAGAAGTTTATCGTTGAAATCTCAACTAGCGTACATTTTGATCGCGCGAACACGCTTGTCAGTCACCGATGCACTGCCCGAGGGCGTGGCCGATCCAAACGGAAAACAAACCGAGCAGCACCTGCAAACCGATATTGACGAGCGCCGCGCCCTGGTGAGTGTCCCGCGCCAGCGCGTAGCTTTCCAAAGCAAAAGCGGAAAAGGTTGTGAATCCGCCAAGGACGCCGACGAAGACAAAGAGACGCATCTGTGAGCTAAAGGTTGTCCAGCTTTCCGCTATGCCCGTCAAAAAACCGATTGCGAGGCAACCGAGCACATTGACCGCCAGCGTGCCGAAGGGAAACCACGGTCCGCCGAGCAGCCGATGCACCCAGGTGTTGAGCCCGTAGCGCAAAACGCCCCCGAGAAAGCTGCCGACGCCGACTAAAATGATTTGGCTCATGTCTCACCGATCCCTATAGGAAAATAAAAAACCCCTACTTCTGGTCGTCATCGAAGTAGGGGTCATCAATCCGCAATCGCGAATGGTTTAACTGGCGAACCCCACCGCCTTTAGTTTTTCGTACTATGCAGATAAATCCGGCGCCAAGTCAAATTACGAAACCCTCACCCTTCCCTCTCCCGCAAGCGGGCGAGAATGACTATCGCCGATCTCATTCCCCTCCTCTTTCCTCCCCCGCAAGATTTGCGGGGGAGGATGAAGGTGGGGGAGTCAGAATCGTGCAAGCGTAGCTGCAACAAACTCACTTGATCGCTTCCGCGTTTTGCAACTCCAAGATTTTTTCCTTGCTCAAGCCGAGGATGCCGCCGAAGACTTGATCGTTGTGCGCGCCGATCCACGGCGCCGGACGAGCCGCGCTGGCGCTGGAGATCGATGGAATTCCCGGCAGTCCATGATGCGTGATTTTCCCCCAGGGCTGCCCATCCGTCTCCACGATGTGGCCGCGGGCGCGCAAGTGCATATCGTGAAAAAGATCCTCACCGGAGGATGGAATTCCAGCGGCGATGCCCGCCTCCTGAAGCATTCGAAACAGTTGCTTGGCAGTATATTTACGGCTCCACTCCGAAAGTTTTCGATCAAGCTCTCCACGATGCTCCTTGCGGCCCGGCTCAGCGGTGAACTTCCCGTCAGCGGCCCAGGATGATTTGCCGATCAAGGCTGCCAGCCTGCGCCACTCCTCGTCCCCGGCGCAGGCGATGATGATCCAATTGTCCTCGCCGTAACAGGGATAACATCCATAAGGCGCGTAAGGGTCGCCGAGAATTTCTCGATAGCCCATGGCATCCCACTCGTTGCCGTTGACGGTGTAGTCGAGAATCGCCGGCCCCATCATGGAGCCCTGTGCTTCGAGCATGCCGGCTTCGATAAACTGTCCCTTGCCGGTGCGCGCTTGATATTCGAGCGCGGCGAGCACGCCGAGGGCCATGGTGACGGAACCGACGCGATCGGGCCAGGCGATTTTGCAGCGCGTTTCCATGGGCGAGTCAGGATAGCCCCAGAGGCGCATGATGCCGGTGTAAGCGAGCAGCTGCCAGCCCCACGCGACCCAGGATTTGAGCGGACCGCTGAGTCCCCAACCCGGCATCACCGCCTGCACGATGCCGGGATTGATTTTCTGCAGCACATCGAAGCTAAATCCCAGGCGCTCCAGCACGCCGGAGCTGAAGTTGTCGACGACGACGTCCGATTTGGCGACCAGCTGTTTAAAGAGTTCTTTGCCGTGGGAGTTTCGCAGATTGAGGGTGCAGCCGAGCTTCGCCCGGTTCATGCAGGCGTGCACGGCCGCTTCGCGCTCTTTGGTTGGGATCGTGCCGGTTTCGATCTTGACGACTTCCATGCCGTAGTAGGCGAGCAGTTCCGTGCCGAGCGGCCCGGCGTACTGCTGGGTCAGATCGGCCATGCGCAGCCCGCGCAGCATGGGCTTGCACGCCTCAACATCGTCGACAGCCTTGCCCGGCGCGTTGGCGGATGGTTTATCGAGTTCCGCGAGAATCTCTTTTCGATGCTGATCCAGCAACGGCGCGGGCCGGCGCACGCGCATCGGCGTCAGCGACAGGCGCATGGGCGCGCCCGGCGCTTTATACTTGCCGATCACCGGATGTTCGATCTCTTGCAGCCATTCGCGCGCGCGGTTCTGCTCGCAGTCGACGAATTGTCCGACGGTATTGAGCGGCGCCGCCGCGAGATGGCGCGCCTGAGCCTGGTTGGCGAAGTCATCGGCGTTGAACTGGCCGATGAATTTCGCGAAAGCCGCGGCAACTTCCTCGGCGTGCTCGTCGCGGTAGCGCGGATTCTCCCACTGCGGTCCGGCGAGCGACTTGTCGCTGATCCAGTTCTGCGCGAACTCCTTCCACATGTGCGGCATATTGGTCGTGAAGTGCACGTAGCGCCCGTCCTTGCAGCGATAGATATTCGTGCCGGCGCCGCCGTACGCTCTTCCGCCCGGGCGACGCTCGAGGCGGTTCTCTCGCGTGTAGCGCGCGACAGAGCTGCTGTTGGCGAAAGTCAGCGCTTCCTGAAGCGACATATCGATGCGCTGGCCGGCGCCGGTTTCTCTCGCGTGGCGAATTCCGGCGAGTCCCAGCATCGCCGCCATGGCGCCGGCCATCTGGTAAGCGAGATGGCTCGGCGCCGTGCACTGACCCTTGGTATTGTCGCCCTGGCCGAAAAGAAAACCGCCCGTGGCATTGGCGATGGCATCGCTGCCTTTGTAATGGCGGTAAGGTCCGCTGCGGCCGAATGGCGACAGCGAGACGATCACCAGCGGCGCGAAATCTTTTGTGAAACGTCGGTCGTCAAAACCGTGTTTTTCCAGATAGCCGAACGGCGTTGCTTCGACGAAAAGATTAGCCGACAGCAGTAATTTGGCAAAAATCTCGCGGTCCGATTCGCGCTCAAAATCGAGAACGATGCTGCGCTTGTTGGTATTCGCGTGAATGAACGCGAGGCTCCGCTCCGGATGCACGATGTTGCCGGCGAAGGGCGGCAACAAGCGATTGGGATCGCCGCCCGGCGGCTCGATCTTGATCACGTCAGCGCCAAGATCGGCGAGCCAGCGCGTCGCATAGGACGCGGGAATATCGCCGAGCTCGATGACGCGGAGATGGCTTAGGGCTGATTCTTGGTTGTTGCCGGTGTCGGACAATTGGTTACCTCTCTCGATTTTCCCCGCAGTCCCGCCTTAAGTCTTACCCTCGCCCCGCTTGCGGGGAGAGGGAAGGGTGAGGGGCAGCCGCACATTCACGATGCCCTCGGGGAGAAAAAAGATTTCACTTTGCAAGATTGACCAGAACGCGGCCGCGAATGTTGCCTTTGAGTATTTCGTCGATCTTTGGATCGAGCTCCGCGAGCGATACTTCGGTGGTCAGGCTGCCCACGTCGATGCTCCACTCGCCGGCGAGTTTGTTCCACGCCATCTGCCGAGCGCGCATGGGAATCTCCACCGAATCGACACCGAGCAGACTCACGCCGCGCAGAATAAACGGGAAAACGTTGACGTTGAGCTCGGCGGACATGGCGTTGCCGCAGGCGGCGACCAGACCGCCGTACTTGGTCGACTTGAGCGCGGTCGCCAAAATGTTTCCTCCCACCGTGTCGACGACGCCGGCCCATCGGGGTTTCTGCAGCGGCCGTCCAGAGGTGTCGTTCGCTTCGTCGCGAGAAATGATCGCCTTGGCGCCAAGCCCTTTGAGAAACTCCTGCTCGCTCGCCTTTCCGGTGGCGGCAACCACGTTGAAGCCCAACTTGGCGAGAATCGCGACCGCCACGCTGCCGACGCCTCCGGT
>CAMLCX010000191.1 GCA_946478635.1 uncultured Pseudomonadota bacterium | reverse complement strand
GACGCACATGGAATCGTGCTTCAACACGTTAAAGAAAATATGAGGGAGTCCATCGCCACGCCGTAGGACTCAACGATCCTACGGCGGATTCACAACGCCGCCAGTGGCGGAATCGAACCGACAGCAATTGAAGTCTACGCCCTAACCTAACAGGCTGCTCAAAAAAGTTTAGGAATGCTTCGAGACCCTCATGCTTCGACAAGCTCAGCAGAACGGAAAATCATCTACGATTTCAAATCGCTTTCGTTTGTTCCTTCGATGGACTCAGGACCGGCTCTGAGCACAGTCGAAGGGCTCCGACGGAGTTTTTCAGCAGCCCGCCAGAGACCCTGTCGGTCTGAGGCTCCCACGCCTGGTACTTGTCATCGGGTAACAACTTCCGGTACAGTCAACCCATTCAGCAATTCGCACTTCGAAAGGGAGGAAAAGATGGCGAAGATTAGCAAAATCACCGTGGTGGACGTGGAAAAAGAAGCCCAATGGGGACGGCCCACCGGCCGCAACTACGCCCGTCCAACCCAGACCGACAAAGTGCACATCGCACTCAACAGCTACGAGCCCGGCGTCAACGACGAGCTCCATTGCCATCCCGGTTCGGACCACACTTTTTTCGTAGTCCAGGGCGAATGCACGATGAAGGGCCTCAAGGAAGACGAGGAGTTCGTCCTCAAGCAACATCAAGCCGTTCACGTTCCGGCGGGATTCTTTTATCAGCTCAACAATACCGGCAGCGAACGCTTAATTCTTTATCAGGTCAGCACCGAACCCAAACCAAGGCCGAAAATTGGTAAAGTGATCTACGGGGTTCACACCGGCCTGAAAGAGCATTTGCTCAATCCCGTCGACGCAAAGGTGCAACGTTCATGATATTCGCTGAAGTACTGGCATGGTGCAAAAAAAACCGCGCCGATGTTCGCGGCGTTTATCGCGGCAAAGACATTTCCATTTCGCACCAGGACACAGCACTTCCCGCCGAACTTCCGCCGATCGGTGCAATTTTTCATTGGGATGTCGAAATGCCTGAGTTGAACCATTACGTCAGCAGCTCGGACTTCGAGCGCATTGTAACGGGCAAGCTCACCATCGACGGATTCAAGAGCACGCTGCGCGGAAGCGAATAAGCGAATTCGCACCGGCACCAAGGACTAACGGCCGCGTTTTCCATGCGAACCTAAAGCGCCACTTTCGGCCGCAACCGAAGGTGGCGTTTTTTATTATGTAGGCCGCTATCGTTTCGCTTCGCGGGCGCTTGGCGGGTGAAACTTTTAGTAAATCGCGAGCGCGTACACTGGAGATCTCGGCGACCGCATGCCTTGACAGCTCCGACGGCCGCGGACTACTCTCCGCGACATCCACTAATAAAGACGGAGGTTAAGCGCCATGGCTGAATCTTTGGAAAGTTTCAAAAGCTACATCGGCAAAAGCGAAACCGCGACGGATGTTGTCACGGCGTCGGCGATGGTCAAATTCGCGGCGACCCTAGGACTGCCGAACCCGCCGCTGGAAAAAGGATCGCCGGTGCCGCCGGGCTGGTACGGCGGCTTCTTTCCGGCGTCGCATCGGCCCGACAAGATGCGCACCGATGGACAAGCGTCAGGCGGCGGTATCGCCCCGCCCATTCCGCTGCCGCGCCGGCGCATCGGCGGCACCCGCGTGGCGTTCAAGGAACCGCTCAGAATCGGCGACGAGATTACGCGAAAGACGGAAATTGCCGACATCCAGATCGATGACGGTCCGAGCGGAGCGATGGTGACGGTGATCGAACGGAACAGCCTCTCCACCAGCCATGGCCTCTGCGTCGTCGAGGAACGCGACATGTGCATGCTCAGCGAAGCGCGGGCCGACGCGGCGCCGAAAACCACCCCCGCCGTCCCGGGCGAAGCGAAATGGCAGCAAACCGTCGAGCCCAATACTCCCCTGCTCTTCCGCTTCTCCGCGATACGCTTCAACAGCCACCGCATTCACTACGACCGCGACTACGTCACGAAGGTCGAAAAGCTGCCGGGCCTGGTCGTGCAGAGCTCGCTGATCTCGCAGCTATTGATCGAGATGTGCCGCAGAGAGTTGCCGGCGCGGCAGATGACGAATTTCGATTTTCAAAACCTGCGCTCGGTTTACGACAGCGGCGGCAAGTTTACCCTGGCCGGCGCTCCGGCGGCGGACGGAAAATCGGCGACCCTGTGGACGCTCGACGGCGAAGGAAAGCTTGCGATGCTCGCCACGGCGAAGTTCGCATAGACAATATATTCACCACGAAGGCACGAAGGTCACGAAGGTCGGAATAATTTTGACTTCTAAACTTCGTGCCCTTCGTGTCCTTCGTGGTGAATCCTGCTTTTTCCGTTTTTGGTTGCGGCTCTGCCGCGCGAGGTTCTTTGGGGTTAAGATCTTTTTCTACTTCGTAGCGATCGGATGGCGCGCCAGGAAATCCTGCAACGCAATCAGCCCGCCGTCGCCGTCCCAGAAGGTCATATGCCGGGTCTTGGGGATGAGCGCCAACTCGGCGCCGGGAGTCGCCTCGCCGAGTCGTTGCGCGGTGGTGGCCGGCGTGCTGCCACGACGCTCAATGCCGTCATCTGCGCCGCAAAGAATCAGCGTCGGCACTTTCACCTTGCGCGCTTCGGCCAACGTGTCCCAAGTCAGCCGCGCCGCTTCATGACGAAGAAACATTTCCACCGTGGACTGCCCTGACCAGAGTGCGTCCGCCAGCAGCACCGCCAGGTCTCGGTGCTCGCCATAGAAGTCGGGATCATACGCCATGCCGTCGTTGTCGATGTGACTGCGAATGTAAGTCTCGAAACCCATGTCGCCAATCTCTCGCATCGTCTCGGGAGACAGATCGCGCGGCGCGCCATTGAGTTTTTTGGAGCCCGGCCCTGCGGCGGCCATCGTCAAGGACGCCACAAGATCCGGACGATCGATCGCCATCGCCTGCACGATCAAGCTGCCCAATGCAAACCCCACCGCGTGGCAGCGTGTGATGCCGAGGTGCTTTAGTAATCCCAACGCGTCTTCTGCGAATTGCTTGACCGTGTAACCGTCCTGGGGCTTGCTGCTTCGACCGGTACCGCGGCAATCAAAAATAATCGTCCGGTAACGCTGCGAAAGAACCGGGACGACGCCAACCTTCCAGGTATTGTGCGGCCACCACGACGCGGGGATTAGAAGAACCGGCTCACCGTTCCCATGCTCTGCGAAATAAAGGTCGATTTCGTTGATGCTTGCTGTTGGCATGGCTGCTCCTAAATCGTCGACATCGGCGGGCGACCGCCGGTCGCCCCTACATCATTTTGCCTGATCTGCGTTCGTTGCGGTCAATTTTCTGTTTCACCCGGGAGTTAAATTGAAGGTTTGCTGAAAGAGCTTGATCGATTCCGCCATGCTTTCATTTTCAATATCTTGGACCACTTTTTTAAAGCCCTTGATGAGCCGGGGCGGATCGGATTCGACATCGCTGCGTGATGGAATCCTGCTCATCTCGCGGAGCTTTATCTGCGCGGTCTTCGACAGCAGAAAATCGATGAACAAGCGCGCTCCGGCCGGATGCGGCGCTCTCTGCGCGACGCACAAACCGTTGATGATCACCACCACGGGTTCCAACGGCACCCATTCGATGGGCGCGCCTTGATTGACGAAGCTCTGCGCGTGGGGCCCGTAACCGATCGTCATCGGCGCCTCGCCCGCGGCGACCAGTTGAATGCGGCCGCGCGCGCCGCGCTGAAAAATCTGGTCCTGCTGCGCCAGACGGCGAAAATACGCAATGCCTTTGTCGCGGCCCCAAAATTTGAGCAATCCATCGAACCATTCAAAATTATCCGTATCGTTGATAATCTGCCTGCCCTTCCACATCGGCTTCAGCAAGTCCTCGTAGGTCTTCGGCACATCGTCCGGCTTAATGTTTCGCTTGTTGTACGCCAGCACGAAGGTATTCTGAAACGTCGATGACCAGTAACCTTCCTTGTCCTTGAGCTCAGCGGAATAGAATTTACGCTCCGGCGATTCGTAGCGGCCGATGATATTTCTCTGCCTTAAGACGGTAAATCCGCCCCGGCTGGTCATGCCGTGCAATACATCGGCTGCGAAGTTCTTTGCCGCGTACTCGCTGATGACGCGATTGACCAGAGGGCCGGAGCCGGAGCGAAGCAAATCGACTTTGATGAATGGATATTGCTTCTCGAACAGGTCGATGAATTGCTTGCTTTCAGGGATCGAAACGGTCGTGTACCAGACAACCTGTCCCTCCTTTTTCGCCTGCGCGATAAGGTCGGGGTTTGCAACTTGGGCCATCGCAAGCGCGCCTTTTAGCAGGATCGACACTGAAAGGATCAACTGAAAGGTTACTTTCATCCGTTATCCTTTTCTTTTTTATCCTCTCTGTAACATCTCGTTCATCGCCGGGATCACGCTTTCCACCGAGGGCAGGAATGGCTTTTCGTCCCAAAACGGCAGAAACTGATCCGCGCCCGCAACGATGCGCGGCGCCACGGCGAGCTTTCCTGGCGGCAACTCGTCTAGCAGGCACCGGACATAGGGCGCATATCCGGACAGAAGCGGCTCGTCCTGCACAATCAGCACTCGTCCGGTCTTGCTTGCCGACTGCAAAACCGTTTCCTTGTCGAGCGGTTTGATAAAACCGAGACTCACCACTTCGACAGCGCTGTGATGCTCCTGTTTCGCCAATTCATCGGCCGCGTCTTCGGCAAGCGCCGCAGCGCGTCCGGCGGCAATGATCGTCAAGCGATCGCCCGAGCGGGTGATCTGCGCTTTGCCGGCGGTGTTACTATCAGCCAATTCTCCGCTCCGAGTGTGAATCGAGCGATCCTCGAAGAACAAAGTCGGCGTTGGCCGCCGCAGCGCCTCGCGAAAATTCCAATACGCTTCGCTCGCCGATCCTGGCATCGCGATATTCAAATCCGGCACGTTATAAAACCACGACGCGCCGACTTCGTTGCCTTCCGGCCCGTGCCCGCGAAAGCGCGCGATCGGCAGGCGGATGATGACGGGACAGTTCAATCGGCCGTTGGTGAGATAATGCAGCTTGGCGGCGCTCTGCACGATCGCCATATGACAGACGGAAGCGATATCGGCGTAGGCGATCATGACGACGACTTTCATGCCCTTCATCGCCGCGCCGACCGCCATGCCCACCATGGCGCTTTCGCTGATCGAGCAATCGCGCACCCGGTCCGTGCCGTAAGTCTCGGCAAGCCGCTTAAGCGCATGCCCGGTGAGATTCTGGCCGATGATCATCAGCCGCGGCTCATCGCGCATGGAATCTTGCAGCGCCTCACCGACGGCATCGCGATAACTTAAGGTAGTCATGTTCCAGTCTTTCTCTCCGGCGCGGTTGGTGTTGACTTCATGAAGGGCGACCGCCGGTCACCCCTACGTCTTTACTACTCCACCTCGGCTCCAACTTGCTCAAACGTTTTCTCGATAATTGCCTCTTGCTGTTGCCGCGCCTGCGCGAGATCTTCGGCCGACGCCATGCCGTGTTCGATCAGCCAGTCGGCCATGCGCTTCAATGGGTCGCGCTTCTCCCACTCGGTGAGATCAGCTTCGATGCCGGGCCGCACCTCGCCGAAATGAGAGCTGTAGAGTCCGGTGCGAAATGTGAAGCAGTCCAGGAAAACCGGTTGACCGGCGAGCGCCGTCGCGCGCGCCCAGCGCGCCGAATGATAGACATCCAGGGCATCGTTGCCGTCCACGGTGCGCGCCGCGAAACCAAAAGGCTCCGCATAGGGGATCAGCGAGCGCGTTTTCCGCACCTTCGACCATGTCGTCGACATTTCCCAGCCGTTGTTCTCGCAAGCGAGGATCAGCGGCAGCCCCCACGCTCCGGCAATATGCATCGTTTCATGCAGATCCCCCGAACCCAGCGTCCCATCGCCGAAGAAGGCGACGCTCACCGCCCGCTGTTTGTCGAATTGCATGGCGAGCGCCAGGCCCGCGCCCATGGCGAGATGGCCGCCGATCATTGTCGAGCCCGGCATCACACCGCGATCCGGCCACGAGCTATGATGGGGCGCGTCGCGGGAATCTCCCGCCGCCAACGGACTATGCATGAACTCGCGCAGTTGCTCGGCGATCGTTACACCCATGCCGATCATCGCGCCGCGCGTGCGGAACGACGGAATCACCGCATCGCCCTTTTCCAGCGCCAGACAACAACCGATGGCAATCGCTTCCTGACCTTTGCTGGGGAACGTTTGCGCCGCGATCTTCCCTTCATGCTCCCAGCGGATCAGCGCCTCTTCGAACAGACGCGTGACCAGCATGTTATGGTAGAGCCGCCACTCGATGCGGGTACGCAGGTCATTTTCTTTAAACGATTCTAGCGATGCCACCCATTACCTCCTGAAATATCTTGCGACCAGTTGGTACATTCTGACTTCCTCTCCCTCTGGGAGAGGATTGAGGTGAGGGCTCCCTCACCCTTCCCTCTCCCACTTTCGTAGGCGAGGGCGGAAAACATCTAACTGCCGCCCACGGGAAACGCGATGCAGGCAGCGGGCGAAATGAAAAACCGCACAGCCTGATTGACCGCCGGGGCGCGCGCGGGATGGGTGCGCGCCCGAAGCTTCACGTCATTGCAGCGAATAATAACGTCCACTGAATTGCCGAGAAACGTAACACGCTCCACCACCCCCGAGCCGTGGTTCGGCGAGTTGTTCGCGGCTGCCGCTCCATCGAGAAGCTCGACGGATTCCGGACGAAAGAACAACTGTGCCGCCATCCCCGGTTGCCACTCCACGCTTCGCTGCGCGGCGAACGAGCCAATGGACGTGGCGACCATCATCTCATCCCATGGCCGGCTGCCATTACGGTCGACTTGTGCCGAAACAAAATTCGCCGTGCCCAGGAAATCCGCGGTTACCCGATGTGCCGGACGCAGATAGAGATCGGCCGGCGAATTGATCTCAATCAACGCACCCTCGTGCATCAGGCCGATGCGATCCGACAGTGCCAGCGCTTCTTCCTGGTCGTGCGTCACATAAACCGTCGTGATGCCGAACGACTCCTGCAGCGCTTTGAGCTCGAACCGCATCTGCTCGCGCAGTTTGGCGTCGAGATTGCTCAGTGGTTCATCCAGAAGCAGCACCTGCGGTTGCGCCACCAAGGCGCGCGCCAGCGCAACGCGCTGTTGCTGGCCGCCGCTCAAGTTCGGCGCGAGCCGTTCGGCCAGCGCGTCGAGGCTCAACCGCTCGAGGATCCGTGCGACACGCTCACTAATTTCGCCCCGGCTCGCCTCCTTCGCCAGAGGATAAGCCACATTTTGAAACACCGTCATGTGCGGCCAGATGGCGTAAGATTGAAAAACCATGCCGATATTGCGCCGTTCCGGCGGAATGAAGGTGCCATTCGCAGCGCTGAATACCGCACGACCATCGATTAGAATTTCTCCGGCCAAAGGTTGCTCCAAACCGGCGATGCAGCGCAAAGTCGTGGTCTTGCCGCATCCGCTTGGACCGAGGAGCGTGAACAACTCTCCTCTGGCTACTTCAAAGGAAACGCCGCGCAGCGCCCGCACTTCGCCCCGCGTCCCGGGAAATGATTTCTGCAGATCCTTGACGCTAATCATTTTACTTCGAGTCTTTGCGCTCTTTGCGTCTTGGCGCGAACAATCATCCGAATCGCCAAACTATGATCCCGCACAAAGGCGCGAGGCTCGCCAGGAAATGCGATAGCTAAAAGACAACGTTCAAAACGAACTCCCAGCTACGAATTGGCATCCCGCCGCAGATGTGCAAAGAACTGGCCGCCAAGCAGCAAAATCGCGGAGAACATAATCAATAGGACCCCCAAAACCGCCGCATCCGCGGTCCGGCCGTTTTGCCACATGCTCCAGATCATCGTCGAGACCACCACCGTCTTTGGATTGTAGAGCATCAACGCCATGGAGAGCTCCTGCATCGCATGCACCGCCACCCAGAAAAAAACATTGATCATGGCGGGCGCCAGCAGCGGCATGGTAATTCTGCGCAGCGTGCGGGCCCAGGACGCGCGCGACATTTGCGAAGCTTCCTCCAACTCGCCGTGCACCTGCATCAGCGCCGAGGTCATCGTGCGCGAGCTGTAAGCGAGGTAGCGGGTCGTCATGGCCAGGACGATAATCCACAGCGTGCCGTAGATCGGAATCGGAAAGCGCACGTAAACAAAAATAAACGCCAAACCGATGACGATGCTTGGCACGCACTGCGGCAAGAACGATACGGTGGCGAGATAATGCGACAAACCGTCGGCCCCCCGCGCGCGCCGCACGACGAACCAACTCACCAGCACGGCGAGCAAGATCGTCGCCGCCGAAGTCGATAGGGCCAGAATTGTGGTATTCCATAGAGCGAGCATGACCGTGCCTTCATGCCAAATCTTGAAGTAGCCTGCCAAGCTGATCCGAGCCAGCGAATCCGCCGACGGGACCGCGTAGAAGGGCTGAATACTGGTCCAGAGCAGCATCAAAAACGGCAGCACTACGGCCAGGGCCACGT
>CAMLCX010000190.1 GCA_946478635.1 uncultured Pseudomonadota bacterium | reverse complement strand
GATTTTCCGTTCATGCTGAGGCTCTCGAAGCATTCCGAACCTTTTTTCAGCACCCTGTTAGGATTTTAAATGGAATTGTCATTTTGGATCCGCTTCTCGCGAAGTGATGACCTGGAGGGACTATGAAGCAACTCACTCTACTCGTTCTCGCGGCACTCGCGAGCTTGAATCTAATGCACTCCAGTCATGCCGCGGAGACGCTAAAGTTTCGCTATGGGCAAAACGCGACCTCAGCGGCCAGTCTATCCTCGTTGCCGCTCAACGTCGCCGAGCGCAAAGGATTTTTTGCTCGCGAAGGACTCCAGCTCGAAGTCATGCCAATTCCCGGTGGCACGGATCGGATCGTCGCTGCGCTGGACAAGGGCGAGATCGATGCGGGCAAGAATGCTACTCCTTATTTGATCCAAGCTGTGCTCAAGGGCTCGGATGCGGTCGCGATTATCGCCCAGACGACCAACCCTGTGTATAGCCTCATCGTCAGATCGGAGATAAAAGGTTTCGCCGAACTGAAAGGAAAGGTGCTGGGGTTATCGACTCCCGGCGACACCATTACGCTATCGACGCTACGGTTGTTGGCGCGCAAAGGCATCGCGCCCACGGACTTTCGTGCCAAGGCCGTGGTCGGCACAAGCGCGCGCTTCGAATGCCTCAAGTCGGGGGAGTGCGCGGCCGTGCCGATGGGCCAGCCGGAAGATCTCGGCGCAATCAAACAAGGCTACCCGCGTTTGAGCTTCACGCACGAGGCGGGAACGGATCTGATTTTCAACGTCGATATGACCAGGCGCGCCTGGGGCGAAAAAAACAAAGATGCCCTCGTTCGTCTGGTGCGCAGTTTTGCGGCTTCTTATGAATTCATCAACGATCCGAAAAATCGCGCCGAGGTCACGGGCATTGTCAGGGAGACGCTGAAAGTTTCCGATGACGTGGCCCGGGAAATTTTTGCGCCCTACATGGAACCGGATAAAAACGTTCTGCCTAAACGCGGCGAGCTGAGCGTCAAAGCATTCAATCAAGTCCTCGCGTTGATGGCCCAGGCCGGCGTGATCCCGACTCCAGCCGCGCCGGCCCGAAAGATTCATCGATCTGTGGTATCTTCAGGCCGCGGGCATCCAGTAGCACAAGCAGCCCGCGCGGCGCGGGAACCACGACTCACCACAGTTTATCACTGACCGTCCTACGTCGATTCTACGGGATGCCCAAGCATCTTTGCGCTCTCAATTCATCTCGCGCATTTGTGTTTTGCCATTCTGTAATATAAGCGATTTGGTTGGTTAGGTAAGACCTCGTGCCTGCTCCACCAAGATTTAGTAAGCAAAGCTCGCTGCTGACGATCGTTATCGTAGTGGTTGTGCTTCTTTTGCTGGGAGCGCCGCTGGCCGTGCTCTTCCTTACCAGCTTACGTCCGCCGAGTTCTCTTCCACTCGATCCCGGCATATCGCTCGACAATTTCGCGACGATCTTTTCCAGCCCCAGGATGTTTAGGGTGTTGGTGAATACCGCCGTCTATGGCGCCGGCGCTCTGATCCTGTCGCTGACCTTGGGCGCGATCATCGCATTCCTGGTGGAAAGAACCGATATTCCTTTTCGTTCCGCGATCTACTCCGCCATGCTGGTGTCGCTCGCGGTTCCGACCATGTTGAAAGCGTTCGGTTGGGTGCTGTTGTTGTCACCGGGACTCGGTTGGATAAATTACCTGCTGCGCCAAGGTTTCGGCCTGGAAGGGGCAAGCGGACCTCTCAATATTTACACGATGACCGGAATGATTTTTGTCACCGGCATCGGCCTCAGCAACAACGCTTTTTTGATGCTGAGCCCGCTGTTCCGCCAGATGAACCCCGAATTTGAAGAAGCGGCGCAGACGTCGGGCAGCAAAGCGTTCACTGTGTTGCGCAAGGTGACGCTGCCGCTTTTGTTGCCCGGTCTCCTATCCGCTTTGATCTACTTCGGCATGGTATTGGTTCAGGTGATGGAAACTGCGCTGGCGATCGGGGTGCCCGGCGGAATTCGCGTGCTCAGCGTGCACATCTACTTATTAACCAAGGCGGAAGACGGCATTCCTTTGTACGCTTTGGCCGCAGCCTTCGGCGTCGTTTTGCTGCTGCTCGCGGTGTCGCTGATGGGAGTCTATTTCTGGCTAACCCGCCAGCAGGATCGGTTCAGTGTCGTTACCGGAAAATCCTTCAGGCCACGCCAGCTCAAATTAGGGCGTTGGAAGTCTATCGCCTTTTCGTTTGTGATGATTGTCATTGCTTGCTACGCCATGCCCATGCTGATTTTGGTTTGGGCGAGCCTTGTAAAAGTTTACCAAGCGCCTTCTTTCGAAGCGTTGAGCCAGGTAAGCCTGCAAAGTTATTTTCGCACGCTGGCCAACCCGCTAGTGCAGCAGAGCGCGGCGAACACATTGACGCTCATGGTGATCGCGCCGACCCTCTCGGTATTTATCGCGTTTTGCGCCAGTTGGCTGTCGGTAAAGCGGAGGATGCGATGGGTTGAGGTTTTCGCGATAACACCGATGGGCGTTCCCAATGTCGTCCTCGCGCTCGCGCTATTCCTGATCTACGTCATGACGCCGATTCACGGCAGCATCTGGGTTTTGATTATCGCGCATATTGTTGCCCACTTGCCTTTCACTACCCGCGTGCTGAGCGCTGCGCTGCTGCAACTGCATAAGGAGTTGGAGGAGGCTGCGCACGTCACTGGCGCGACCACGGCGCGAACCTTGCGCACGATTACCGTGCCGCTGGTTTTGCCCGCATTGGTGAATGGCTGGCTGTGGGCATTTTCGGCGACGCTGAGAGATTTTACTTTTGCCATCTTTTTGATGACGGGTCGAAATATGGTGTTGCCTTCAGCGATGTGGGTTTTGTGGAACGTTCCTGATATTTCAGGAACGGCGGCGCTCGGAACGGTTTATATGTGCGGTTTTGTTTTTGTGACAATGGCCGCGCGCTACGTGGATCAACGACAGAGAAGAAAGGCCGGTTGGGAAATCGGATAGAGTCAATTACCAAAAAAACGCAGTAGCCGACAAAGGAGTGAACATGAAGATTGACGATCGGAGAAATGTATTGATAGCGGCACTTTGTTTCGGGTTTCTCTTGTTCTCCGCCACGCCTGGCTTGGCCCAGGTGTTCGGCAAAACCTATGACGAAGTATTGGACCGGGCCAAGAAAGAAGGGGAGTTACGCCTGTGGTGGGAAGTGCCGGGCGAAAGGGGCGTGGGAGAGCAGTTCGAGGCCGCTTTCAAGAAGCGCTTCGGCTTCGCGCCACGCGTGAATCTGACACCCGTCACCAATCCCGATTCAATTCTTAGGTTCCTGACCGAAGTTAAAGTGGGGCGTGTCGACGCCGACCTGCTCTATGCTGGCGCGAGCGACATCGCAGGACGGCCCGAGAGGCTCGCGCTTTTCGAAGATATCGATACTCCGCTGGTCAAAATTTTCAGCGCAAAGTTTAAAGGGGTCGAAGGGATTCTTAAGAACGTCGCGGCGTGGAAGCGCCCGTATTCGGTGGACGTGACAACGCTGGCGTCGGGCATTGTCTACAATACGAAGAGAACTAGCGCCGACCAATTGCCGCGGACCTATGCGGAGTTTGCCGAAGGTAAGGGCTTTACCGACCCAAAATGGAAAGGCAACTTTGCTATCAATACGATCGGACCCGCTAGCCCGCTCGCCGATATGGCGATCCAAGGGTATTGGGATATAGAGAAGCAAAAGAAAGTTCTGCAGATGCTTCTCGCTAACAAGCCGTTGATCAAGCGCAGCAGCGGCGACGTGCGCATGGCGGTGGCCCTGGGAGAAGTGGCGGCGGCGACCGGTAACATCGGCGGCACGGAAGGTTTAAGGAAGGAAGGGTATCCGATCCAGACCAAGTTATTCGAGGACGTGATGACCCTTGGCTCGATCGGTCTCACGATTCCTAAGGGTGCGAAGAGCCCGAACCTGGCGCTGCTCTATCTCGCCTTTATTCTAGAGGACGGTTTGCCGCTGGTCGAGCGGATCAACGGCGAGGGCACTTTTGTTGATCCCCGCTCCCAGCTTGCGAAAGCGCTCAAGGCCATGCCGAAGGCGAAAATATTGGAGTGGACTCCGGAGGAGATCGTCGCAGGGCAGCGCGACAAGGTCAGAAAGGCTCTCCAGGTTCTCATGCCCTAGGAGCGAGTAACTGGAAAAAGCGTGCGATGCATTTTCCCAACGACGCTGGAAGGGTTTTAATTCAATGTTGCGCGTAGAGGGACTCAATAAAGCTTTCGTTACGGGAGAGGGTAAGGTTGACGCGGTTCGCGACGTCTCGTTTGAGGTGAAAACGGGCGAGTTTTTTGCGCTGTTAGGATCTTCGGGCTGTGGCAAGACAACCACGCTTCGATGTATTGCGGGCTTGGAGATTCCCGACTCCGGAGAGATTTGGATCAACGATAAGCCGGTTTTCTCGAGCGAGAAAGGTTTGCTCGTTCCGGTTCACGAAAGAGAAATCGGCATGGTGTTTCAATCCTATGCCGTGTGGCCGCATATGAGCGTTGCGCAGAATGTTGGTTATCCCCTGACCCATGGGCGGCATCGGCTGTCAAAAAGTGAAACCGCCGAACGGGTAAAAGAAGTCTTGCAGCTCGTTCAGCTGGGCGATCTAGGAAAACGTCCTGCCTCTCTGCTGAGCGGCGGGCAGCAGCAGCGCGTGGCTGTGGCGCGAGCTTTGGTGGCGCGGCCGGAGCTGCTGCTTTTCGATGAACCTCTGAGCAACCTGGATGCCAAGCTCCGGGTGGAGATGCGCCATGAGTTGCGCGATCTCTTCGAGAGATTGAAGCTGACAGCCCTCTACGTCACCCATGACCAGGAAGAGGCGCTCGTCCTATCGCACCGCATCGCGGTAATGCATGGCGGGCAGATTGTCCAATTGGGCGCGCCGATGGAGATCTACAAAGAGCCGGCGAGTTTATTTGTCGCGGGATTTGTCGGTACGACCAATGTAATTCAAGGGCGCGCGCTGTCGAAGGAGGCAAATGATCCCGGCCGTGTAGAGACTTCCCTCGGGCCGCTTCGCTGCCCGCTGCCGCCGAGTATAAAAGCGGGCCAGCCGGTCTCTGTGATGTTTCGGCCCGAAGCCGTCATGGTTCATACCGAACAGGGCGAGGCGCGCGACAATCTCGTCCCCGGTACGGTAAGGAGCGCGGTCTTTACGGGAAACCGAGTAGGGTACGAAATCGATAGCGGAGAATTTCACATCCGCGCGGAAACAAGCCCGTACGTGGCGGAACTAAAAAAGGGGCAGCATGTCTGGGTGGAACTGCCCGCTGATCGGATGCGGGTTTTAGCCGTGTAACCATTTGCGTCATGTAGAGGAATAACAAAAATCATTTAAGCAAAGAGCGAAAATCTCTAGCGCTAGTAGGGGAGCATCATGAAGTTAATTGAACTGACGATGCCGCTAAATCACCAATGGATGCCGGATGAGGTCTTGCCGACCTCCGTAAAATTTTTTCTTGGACCGAAGAACCATCCAGAAAAGGGAATGGTGGTTGGCAGCGATTCAGGCACCTGTTTGACCTTGCCGTCGATGTTCGAAGCGTTTCGTAAGACTGCGCGGCTCGATGAAGTGCCGGTCGATAAACTGATTTTGCGTTCCACCGCGGTGATCGGCATCCTTAAAGACGAGGGCGAGGAAATAAGCAAGGCGGAAGTTCAAAAGGCGTTCGATGCCGCTCGGCCGGCGAAGGGAGACGCAATTCTGATCGCCACCGGCTGGGGCGACAAGCCTTTCGGAGAATCTTATCTCCGCGGCAGCCCGCACTTATCTTTGGAAGCCGCACAGTATTTGGCTAAAAGCATGAGTGAGAACCAAAGCGATTTGCTGTTGATCGATACGGCGCTCATTGGTTGGCCGGGCAAACATCTGATTCCCGAGTGGTGTTCCATGTTGCCGGCACCGGCAGCCGAGTCCGCCGAGGCGCGTATGTACTTGCACCTCTACGACGGCGAGAAAACGAAAAAGGATTTTGCCGCGGAATTGGAACTTGCCCGGACGGGCATCATGACGGTGCGGAAGTTGGTTCGCTGCGGGCAGATCACGAAAGACAAGATCAAAATCATCGTGTCGCCGTTGAAGGTTGTGCGCGGTGTGGCTTCAACGTGCCGGGTCGTAGCTTTGGAGGACTGACATGCGACTCATCGATTTGACGATGCCGATATGGGAAGGCGCGGGATACGGCGAAATTTTGCCTTTTACGAATTCTCCGGTGCGGCTGCACGAGTATATGTATTACGACAAACACGGCCTGCGCATGACCCGAATGAAGCTCGACGGAGAAACGGGCAGTCCGTTCATGGTTCCGCATCAGCGCAACCCTTTCGATCCGACGCCACTGCAACCCGATCCGAAGTTCTCATGGTTGCTCGATGAAATACCGCTTGAAAAGCTTATTCTCAGAGAAACGGTGATTCTGGATATTCGGGTGCCGGAAGCGCACGAGATTCAGCCCGACGAGATGGAAGCGGCCATCAAATGCGCCGATTTCCGGAGCGGCGACGAGGTGCTGCTCCGGACGGGTTGGGGCACGCGCGAGCGCGCCTACGAGCTGGGTATCGACTACTTTAAGAGAACGCCGAGCATTCACTTCGATGCGGCCGTGCTGTTGGCGAAGAAAATGGACGAGATGGACAGCGGGCTGTTCATGACTGATTGCGGTCTCGTCAATCCGCCCAGAGTGCAGGGCAATAACTGGTTTCGCGGCGAGACGCCGTTGGTGCCGCACCCAAAACCGTGGCCATCGGCTGAAGCCCGGGAAAGAGTGATGGATTTGGGCGCGCATCGGCATGGCAGTCCGCACCCAAGCAGCTATGGCGCGCTCATCAAAAAAGCGATGGCGGGTTGCAAGTGTTTGGTCGATTGCGACCAGATTAAGAAAAATCGTGTGAAGATGATTGTCTTGCCGCTTTTGATCAAGAAGGGCGGCGCTTCGCCCTGCCGCTTTATAGCGGTCGAGGAGTAGTCTCGCGCGGCCGCCGCTGTTATTTGGAACTTTCCGAGTCCGCCCGCACCGGCCGGACGCCGAAAGGTTCGGAGCGATTGCCGAAGAGCACCAATGTGCCGGGACCGATGTTGGTGAGCTGGTAATACTCCTTGGCGGGAAGAAACACGATATCGTTTTTCTCCATGACTCTTTCATCGCCCCCGATGCCTTTGACAGAACATTTGCCGTCGATCACGAGAAAGGTCTCCGGCGATTGGTGATAGTGCATCGGAGTGCCATCGCCGGGCTCGAAGTAGAGCATCCATGAGCGAAAATTATCGGTGCCGAAAAGTTGCACGTTTCGGAGCTTGTCTCTCCCTGCTTCGTCGATCTTCTGGTCCAAGCTGACAAAGTCCATTCTAGATCTCCCCACGGTATCGTTTGTTCCTGCAAACTAGTTCAGGACTAATGGGGTTGTCAATTAGTGTCAACGTCATGTGAATCGCTCCATCGCCTTGATTTGCCGTTCAGGCGCCCTGCTGCTCCGTGCATCCGCGTAGACTTACCAAGACTTCGCACTCTAATGGCCTGTCGGATGCGCCGGGCTTTAGCGGACGCTGAACAATTTCGATGTTTGCCGGTAATTTTTCCCTCCAAATCCGTTCAGCCAGGTAGGGAAAATTTAGTAAAATCGCCGAATTCACCGGTCGGCCTCCGGTGGCATGCAGGTTGCTCTCCTTCTAGCCGTATGGCGAAAAAGGATTAACAATAAGGAGCATAAGATGAAGACCGTCAAAACCTCTCTGTTAGTTGGACTTATTGCGGGAGCTCTGTTAGCGCCAACGCTTCCCGCCATGGCCAAAGATAAAGATTACGGGGAATTTCGCGTTCCGCCGGGTCACGTGCCACCTCCAGGTATGTGTCGAATCTGGTTTCCGGGCCGACCCCCGGGACATCAGCCGGCGCCCGGCAGCTGTCGTGTGCTCAGCCGTCAAGTGCCGCGCGGCGCCTATCTGATTGCCAACGATCGCCGGTGGACCTACGGCGAGCTTAACGATCGGCGCTTTCGATACGAAGTTTTTGACGGCCCGCGCTATTCGAGCCGAAGTTATGTTCGCGAGGATATTCGGCGAGGCCAGATACACCAGGATATTCGCGATGTGCGCGAAGCCCGCAGAGATGTCGCGGAAGATCGGCAGCAGCTGCAAAAAAATGCCGATGAGCTGAAAAAAGACCGCGCTGAGCTCAAGCGGGATATTCAAAGCAGCGCTGGTCGAAAAGAGATTACTCAGGACCGCCGCGAGATCCGTGACGACCGGCAGAAGATCGCCGACAGCAAAAAGGAACTGCAGCGAAGCGAGAACAGACTTGATGCCGAGCGACGAGATCTCTATCGGCGCTAAACAGTAGTTTTTTAATGAAAAGCGGCCTGGCCGATTCGAAGACGGTCAGGCCGCTTTTTTATTGTCTGATCTCAGTTCACAAACCCTACTCTCTCCGCTTTCATAGCCTTTAAGCCATTGCGGCTGCGCGCCCGCGGTTTTTA
>CAMLCX010000189.1 GCA_946478635.1 uncultured Pseudomonadota bacterium | reverse complement strand
GCAAAAACGATCTCCGCCGGTGTCCGGTCCTGGTGAAAACGTAGACCTTGCCGCCGATAAAACACCGCCTGTAAAACGCGATGCCGCCGCTGAGAAAATTGCCGTCACGAAGCGTTCAGGCGACGTGCCGCCCGTTGCCGTCGGAGGGCGTGAAGCCAAAGCCGAGCCGGTCATGCCGCCGGCTCCGGCCGCCGATCGCGCGGACCAGAGCAATATCAAAGCCGGCGATCCGCGTCCGTCCGTTCCCTTGCCAGGGCCAAAGGAGGTGGTTTTGGGGACCGCGAAGACCAAAGCCGCAGCGCCGAACCGCGAAGAGACGAAGGTGTCAACCGCACAGCCGGCCAATGCCAAACAGGTTGCGGCGAAACCTGGCACCGATGCTAAGACTAAGCCGGCCGAGAGCGTAAGGCCGGAATCCACCGCCATGCTGGTGGCGCCGAGCACGAAATCGCCGGTTTCGGCTCCAACCGGGGGAGATAGCACCGACGCGCGGCTGCCGAGCGCGGTGAAACTGGATAACCGCGAGGCAGTCATCGAGCCATCTGCCGCGGTAGCGGTGGCGCCAGCGCCCAAAGCGATGGAGACCCCAGCCGCGCCAGCGCCGGCCGCCAGGGAGCAAGAGTCCGAGGCGCCGTCGGCAACAAAGGCTGCCGCGTTACGCCAGGCGAAACCGCTTGAGTTTCAGCCCAATGTCGATGCGGAACGGAAACCGGCGTTGAAAGAGCGCGCGATCGCCGCGGCGCCCCAAGAAAAAACCCAATCGCCGTCATCTAAACTGGAGCCGGTTGCCAAAGCGCCGACCCCAACCGCAATCTCCAGTGCCGAACCCACTCAACCGCTTGAGGTGAAAAAATCCGATGTGCCAAGAGACTCCACGGCAACCGGTCAGGTAATCGTTGCCCCCGCTGCGCCTGCCACCGAGCCGCCTGTTTCAAAACAAACCGCGGCGCCGCAAGCTCAAGTGCCCGGCGCGCCCGCAGTTCGCGCCAAGCCCGATGCCGCAGCCACGCGAAAAATCGCGGCGCCAAAGCCGGAGATTGCCAAAGTACCGGAAGTCAAAGCCCCAGCCGAGCCGGCGTTTCGCCCGGCTGAGAAGTTAGCTGAACCGACCCCTGCACGAAAAATTGAAATACCAACGCCGGTTTCAGTGGCGAAGGCCGAGCCGCTCCAAGCGGCGCAGCCGGAGCCCGTGCCCTCGATTGCCGCAGTTCCGGAAAAGGCCACCGAAACACCCGCGCCAGAACGGCTCGCGTTACTTAAAAAGCCGGCGGAAATAACGATGGAAAAAAAGCCGCTGGCTCGACCGAGGTCTCTGGAGGGCTTCATTATCCAGATGGCGTTTAATGATAAAGAAAAGGCGCAGGCCTGGGCGGACAAAATGCAGCAACGCGGCTATGCCATTTCGGTAACGGAAGCGGGAGCCGAGGGTGCGCTACGCGTGCGTTTGGGGAATTTTTCCGTTCGCGATGAGGCCGAACGGCAACTGCGAAATTTCAAACAAGAGGGCATGACCGGAATCATCATCAACCTGCCGCAGGCGTTTCGTCCCGAGGCGCGCTCGTCAGTGCCGTGAATGCAGCGGCGTGAAAAGCTTCGCGTAAAATTTTTCGCACCGAGACTGGACCTCGATGGGGCAATTGGGCGGCTGCGCCTAACGGCAGGCCGCTCAAAAAACGCCATCGGAGTCCTTCGACCGCGCTCAGGGCGAACGGACGATTGTCAAATTCCTTTGCAGGTACAGGCTCACGTGAGTTCGGACGCCGTGCTCAAGCGCCGGCGCTGAGTTTCTCGCGCAGGATCTCGTTGACCTTTTGCGGGTTTGCCTTGCCTTGAGTCACCTTCATGATCTGGCCGACCAGAAAGCCGAAAACTTTTTCGTTGCCGGAGCGATATTGCGCGACCTGCTTCGGGTTCGCCGCGAGCACTTGATCGACGGACGCTTCAATAGTGCCGCTATCGGAAACTTGTTCCAGTCCCTTTGCGCTGACGATGTGCTGCGGCGACTGATCCGAGTCGAGCATCGCATCGAAGACGGTCTTGGCGATCTTGCCGCTGATTTTTTCTTGATCGATCATTTGCACCAGTTGCGCCAATCGCTCGGCCGTCACCGGCCAGTTTGTAATCGACAACTGCTCGTCAAGCCGGCGCGCTTTCAATTCGCGGAATAAGTCGCCGACAATCCAGTTGCTGAGCGCCTTCGGATTGGCGTGGATCTTGACCGCTTCTTCAAAATAATCGGCAACGTCCTTTCGGCTGGTGAGCAATTCCGCGTCGTAAGCGGGCAGGGCGTATGCCGCTGTAAAACGGGTTCTCCGTGAAGCGGGAAGCTCCGGCAAGGCGGCGCGGATTTCGGCGATCCAGTGCTCGTCGATGGTGAGCGGTAATAAATCCGGGTCGGGAAAATACCGATAATCGTGCGCCGATTCCTTGGACCGCATCGACCGGGTTTCCTCGCGGTGCTCGTCCCAAAGGCGCGTCTCCTGGACCAGCACGCCGCCGCTGGATAAGGTTTCGATCTGTCTTTCGATCTCATACTTGAGCGCGTTTTCGACGGCCCGAAAGGAGTTCAAGTTTTTTATTTCGATCTTTGTTCCCAGTGTTTCGCTGCCTTGCGGGCGAACCGAAACATTGGCGTCGCAGCGAAAGCTGCCTTCTTCCATGTTGCCGTCGCAAACGCCGAGATACTGGAGGATCGCTCTGAGCGTCCTGAGGTACGCGCCGGCTTCCTCGCGCGAGCGTAAATCGGGCTCGCTGACGATTTCCAACAGAGGCACGCCGGCCCGGTTGAGATCGACCAGACTCGCGTCCGTGTGCGCGTCGTGAATGTTTTTGCCGGCGTCTTCTTCGATGTGGATGCGCGTCAAACGCACGCGCTTCACGGTGCCGTCCATTTCGACGTCGATGTGACCGTCGACGCAAATCGGCAGCTCGTATTGGCTGATCTGATAGCCCTTGGGCAAATCGGGATAAAAATAGTTCTTGCGCGCGAGAACGCTCGAGCGGGCGATATCGCAGTGGGTGGCGAGCCCGGCCTTGATGGCGAATTCGACGACTTTCTTGTTCAGCACCGGCAATACGCCGGGAAATCCCGTGCAGACGGGGCAGGTGTTGTGGTTGGGTTCGCGGCCGAACTCCGTCGAGCAGCCGCAGAAGATCTTCGACTCGGTAAGCAACTGGGCGTGAACTTCCAGGCCGATGACGCTTTCGTAATTCATGATGTCATCAATGTTGAATAAATGATTGGCGGATCGAAGACACGATCATCTGTCATCTATCTTCGATTCTCGGTTTCTTCATGTGCCATTCGGTCGTCTGCTCGTAGGCATGGGCGACTCGAAGAATCGTCGCTTCGTCAAATGGTTTGCCGATGATTTGCATGCCGATCGGCAGTCCATCGCCGTCGAAGCCGCAGGGCAAGGACAGCGCCGGCAGACCCGCCAGATTGATCGATATCGTGTAAATGTCCGACAGATACATTTGCAGCGGGTCTTGGATTTTCTCGCCGAGCTTGAACGCGGTGGTCGGCGCCGTCGGCGTCACGATCACATCGCAGCGTTTGAAAGCCTCGTCGAAGTCGCGTTTGATGAGTGTGCGGACCTTCTGAGCTTTCAGATAATAGGCGTCGTAGTAGCCCGCCGACAAGGCGTAGGTGCCGAGCATGATACGGCGCTTGACCTCGGCGCCGAATCCTTCATCGCGGCTGATTCTGTAAGTCTCGTTCAGATCATTCGCGTTGGCGCGGTAACCGTAGCGCATGCCGTCGTAGCGCGCCAGATTCGAACTCGCTTCCGCCGTGGCGACGATATAGTAAACCGCCACCGCGTATTCGGTGTGCGGCAGGGCGACATCTTCGATCTGCGCTCCCTGATTTGCGAGGCTGCGAATCGCGTCACGTGTGGCTTTTTCGACCAACGGTTGCATGCCGGGTACGAAGTACTCCTTGGGAACGCCGATGCGGAGGCCCGTAACCTCACGATTCAGCACTTCGCTGTACTTGGGCACGGGTCGGCTCGCAGAGGTCGAATCGGCCGGGTCATGTCCCGCGATCGCTTCGAGTAATAGGGCTGCGTCGCGGACGTCCTTGGTCAGCGGACCGACTTGATCCATGGAAGAGGCAAAAGCAATGATACCGTAGCGGCTCACACGGCCATAGGTGGGCTTGAGACCGACAACGCCGCAGCACGCCGCGGGCTGGCGGATCGAGCCGCCGGTGTCCGTGCCGAGTGCGGCGATGCATTCATCCGCGGCCACCGCGGCAGCGGAGCCGCCGGAGGAACCGCCCGGTATGCGTTGGAGGTTCCACGGATTTCGCGTGGGAAAGAATGCCGAATTTTCCGCCGACGAACCCATGGCGAACTCGTCCAAATTGGTTTTGCCGCTGAAGACCGCTCCCCCCTGGCGAAGCTTCTGTACCGTCGTCGCGTCGTAGGGGGGGATGAAGTCGCCGAGGATTTTCGACGCGCAAGTGGTGCGCAGGCCGCGGGTAAGAAAGTTGTCCTTGAGCGCGAGCGGAATTCCCAAAACCGGCGAAGAAATTTCATTGCGCATGAGTTGTTGATCGGCGCGACGGGCTTGTTCCAGCGCGGCTTCCCTGGCCAGTGTGATATAGGCACGAATCTTATCGTCTGTCTGATCGATTCGTTGAAACACCGCTTCGGTGAGCTCGACGGAAGTGATCTCGCGCCGCCGCAATTTCTCACCGGCTTGGTGGATCGTAAGTGCGGCGAGACTCATTCGAGAATCTTCGGAACCTTGAAGAACGTGCCGTCCCGGTCCGGCGCGTTGGCCAGCAACGCTTCAGGATCGGGGCGATTGGTGACAGCGTCCGCGCGCAGCGCAAAGCTCGGTTCGGTCGCATGAGTAAATGGCTCGACTTCGACCGTATCGAGCTGATTGAGTTTGTCCATGTACTCGAGGATGGCGTCCAGTTGTAAAGTCAGCTGCGATTTCTCCTCCGCCGTCAGTTGCAATCTCGCGAGGAGAGCGACGCGCTCAACTTCTGCCGCGGTGATTTTCATGGAGAATTTTTAACATAAGGCCGAATCAATGCCAATCTGTCTCGCGGCGCCGCGACGGGCGCAAATTTATTTGCAGTTAGGGCACCTTTTCGCTAACAATGACAGGCCATGAAGCGGGAGCAGCTAGCGCTGGGAGTGGGGTCCGGGGAGCGGTCGGGATTTTACGGATATGAAGAAGAGAGTTACGCGCGCGGCTTCAAATGGGTGGCGGGGAGCGATGAAGTCGGGCGCGGCCCGCTGGCCGGTCCGGTGATCGCAGCCGCGGTGATCCTGCCGCGCGGCTATGCGCACTCAGAGATTAGAGATTCCAAGTTATTGACCGCGAAACAACGCGAACGGCTGGCGCTGGTGATTCGGAAAGACGCCGCGTGCTGGGCCGTGGGCGTAGTGGATGTGGAAGAAATCGACCGGTTGAATATTCTTCAGGCGAGCCTCCTGGCCATGGTCAAGGCGCTGGCAGGATTGAAGGAGCAAGCGGATTGCGTCCTCATCGACGGCAACCAGACGATACCGCTGCCGCTGTTTCGCGCCGGGAAATTTCTCGCGGGCAGGACCATTCACCAAAAGACGATTATCAAAGGCGACCGGTCTTGCCTTTCCATCGCCGCCGCGTCCATCCTCGCAAAGGTGGCGCGTGATGAGATGATGGTCGAGTTGGACAAGCGCTATCCCGATTACGGTTTCGCCGCGCACAAAGGTTACTGCTGCGCGGCCCATTTTGACGCGCTCAAACGCTTTGGCCCCTCGCCGGTGCATCGGCAGAGTTTCAGACCGGTACGCGACGCGATAATCGACCCGACAAACCTCGGCCCGCTTTTTGAGTGATGGCGGAACAAAACGGCAAACTGCTGCTGGGCAAAGAAGGGGAGCGCGTCGCCGAGCGCTATCTGCAAAAAAAGGGCTACAAGCTGGTCGAGCGGAATTACCGCTGCTCGGTGGGAGAATTGGATCTGATTGTTCTCGATCGCCGGGTGATCGTGTTTGTCGAGGTAAAAACGCGTACAGGCCGCGGCTTCGGCTCGCCGCTCGAAGCCGTGGAGTTTAGAAAGCAGCGAAAAATGATTCAGGCGGCGCAGTTTTTCCTGGCTCAGAAGGGGCTGCAGCAGCGCGACGCGCGCTTCGACGTGGTCGGCGTTTCCTGGCCCGGCCGGGAGCCGGTCGTGGAGCATATCGAGAATGCCTTTGAGCTGCCGGAAGGTAGATAAATGCTGGACGTGAAACTGTTGCGGGATAATCTCGACGACGTGAAAGCGCGCATGGCGACGCGCGGCGCGGTTATCGACTGGGACGAGTTCGTTAAAATTGACCGCGAACGGCGCGATGCGCTGGCCCACATTGAGCGCCTCAAGGAAAAAAAGAATCGCGTCTCCGGGGAAATCGGCAAAGTGAAAAAAAGCGGCGGCGATGCGACGGCTCTGATGCGCGATGGGGAAGAGGTCAGCGAGGCGATTCGCGGGGCCGAAGGGCCGCTCGCCGACATCGAGGCGCGATTCGAGCGCCTGATGCTGACCCTGCCCAATCTGCCGAACCCGAGCGTCAAAGTCGGCAGGAACGAAACGGACAACCGGGAAGTGCGGCGCTGGGGCGAACCGTCAGAGTTCGACTTCGCGCCAAAAAACCACTGGGACATCGGCGAAGAACTCGGCATCCTCGACTTCGAACGAGCGGCAAAAATCGCCGGCGCGCGGTTTGCCGTCTATCGCGGCGCGGGCGCCAGGCTCGAGCGCGCGCTGATCAATTTCATGCTGGACCTGCACACTTCGGAGAACGGCTATAAGGAAATGTTGCCGCCGGCGCTGGCCAATCGTAGTTCTCTGGTCGGCACCGGCCAGCTGCCGAAATTCGAAGAAGATCTTTTTCATCTCGCGCCGGGAGATTATTTTCTTATCCCGACGGCTGAAGTTCCTTTGACCAACCTGCACCGCGACGAGATGCTCGAAAAAGAAGACTTGCCGATCAAGTACGTTGCCTATACGCCGTGCTTTCGCAGCGAGGCGGGTTCCTACGGCAAGGACGTTCGCGGCCTGATCCGCCAGCATCAGTTCAATAAAGTGGAGATGGTGAAGTTCACCGAGCCGGAAACGTCCTACGGCGAATTGGAAGGCATGGTGCGAAACGCCGAAGAAGTGTTGAAGCGGCTGAAGATTCCCTATCGGGTCGTCGAGCTCTGCACCGGAGACATGGGCTTTGGCGCGGCCAAGACCTACGATCTCGAAGTGTGGTTGCCCGGCCAGCAGGCTTACAGGGAAATCAGCTCCTGCTCCAACTGCGAAGAGTTTCAAGCGCGGCGCGCCAATATTCGCTATCGCAAAGAGAAGAAGGGGAGACCCCTCTTCGTCCATACGCTCAACGGCTCCGGCCTGGCCGTGGGCCGCACGTTTGTCGCGGTATTGGAAAATTACCAGCAGAAGGACGGCAGCGTTGTGGTTCCGGAGGTTCTGCGATCGTACATGGGCGGTTTGGAGCGGATCAGCTAGCGCCTGCCGAGGTTTCTCACCGAAGCGTGAACGATTATTTCAGAAAACCGCGTTCGCGATAAAAGCGCTGGGCGCCGGGATGAAGCGGCGCGTCGTAGGGCGCCTCATCGTCGTTGGCGCAGAGCTGCGCCATGTCGAGCGGTTTATAGTTATCGGTGGGGAAAATATCTTTGCGCTGTTCGATGGCTTCGCACAGCGCGTAGGCGACATCATTGGCCATCGACTTGTGCACGATCATCGGCCAGCCGCTGAAGTCTAGGGTTGGGATCGGCGCAGCGAGCCCTTCAAAATCTTCGCTCGACAGAACCGCGGGTCGGTAGCCCAACTGAACCAGGGGTCTTAAAATCTTGCCGTCCACCGGCAGATAGCGAAAGCCATTGTCCAATGCCGTTTGCCCCCAGCTCTTGATCCCTTCGTCGAAGATCGCGTTGACCGTGCCGCGTTCGATGGCGGCTCGCCGGCTCGGATCGCTGGGTCGGGGCGCCTCATGGATTTTGCCGCCCCATTTGCGTATCTGCGCCAATGAAAAACCGGCGGCCTTGAGCACCGCCGAAACGGTGAACATGGTCGCGCTGGCGGCGAGCTCATTTTGGGGAATGCGCCCGGTGGAAAGACGCAGCGGAATTTTTTCCCGAGCGATTTGCGTAAGGGAAGTGATGCCGGTGGATTCATGCACGGCAAAGCCCATCACGTCCCAGGACGGAAACACCGCGACGGCGCGCAGCGGCAGGCGCTTGCGAAACGGACCCTTGCCCCGGCATGCCATCGTGAGCAGCACGGACGGATTGACCCACGCCATCGAATATGTGCCTTCGGCTACGGCAATGATTTCGCGGAAGCTGCCGGTGGCGAAGGAGATCGGTATGTCTTTGTTCCGGTCAGTGGCCCTAGTGCCGAGCGCCAGTCTGACCACACGCCCCACTCGCGTGTCGGTTTGCAGTACGCCTTCCGCTGCACGCTCGGTCTGGTAAGAAAGTGGGCCGTCGTACAATGCGGCGGCGAGTTCCAGAAGGCCTTTGGCGCGTTGAATACCGGCATTATAGCGGGTGGTGGGCATGG
>CAMLCX010000188.1 GCA_946478635.1 uncultured Pseudomonadota bacterium | reverse complement strand
TGCCTAAGGAGTCGCGACCGCGAAAACGGCTTTTTAGATATCCGGGCCTGGTTCCGAAGTCACTCCGGTTTACTTTTTGTCCCGCGCCGCGGCATTCTTCTGGTAATTCCACGTGCCGTCGCGCTGCGGTTCACGGCCCTTGAGGACATCCTTGAAGTGCGGATGCGCGGCGAGCGGGGTGCGATTGAGCATCTCGTCGAGCACGTCGTCCTGCAGAAAAGTGTAGTCCTTGCCCTGGGCGCAGTAGGCCAGGTAGTTCATCTGCGCCTGCTCTTCGAGATGGGCCATCCCCATGACCGCTTCCGCGATCTTGGTGCCGGTGGTGACGGCGCCGTGGCCGCGCAGCAAGATCACTTGGCTTTCGCCCAGGAGATTGGCGACCTCCATGCCCTCCTCGTGGCTCTGGATGGTTTTGACGTGAGGATAGATCGGCAGCGGACGGCGCAGCATCTGCGCCCCTTCCTGACGCATCGGTTTGATTGCGCCCGTGAGCACGCTTATCAGGATCGTGTAGCGCGGGTGGACGTGGACGATGGCCTGAATCCTCGGATGGGTCTTGTAGATGCAGGCGTGGATCTTCACTTCGGAGCACTGTGTGAGCCCGGCTCGCCCGCCGATGAGGAATCCTTCGGTGTCGCACATGACCATGTCGTCGGGTTCCATGATCGCCAGGGCGTCGAACTCGTACTCGCGCCCCTTGACGAAAAATTGATCGGGCTTGGACGGGACGCGCATGCTGGCGTGGCCGAGGGCGGCGGTCAGCCCGGTGGCGAGGCCGAGATTGGCGAGCACGCGGTTGGCCGCGGCGACTTCGCGCTTGACGTCTTCAAGTTCAGAACTCATAAAACGGTTACTCCTTGCGAACTCGAAAGTATCCGATAACGAAGTGGTGAGTCAATGTGTTGGACGACGAACCAACGAGCTTCAAGTTGGTGCGGTCTTGCCCTCGTAGGATGTCGTAGGATGCCCGAGTCGCTATAACTAAACTGTGCGGTTGGTTCTCTGGCTATCCAGTTTTTAGAATGATCCTTACAAGAGTGACGGAGCGCTCAGAGATTTCAGGGACACATCTTTGATTTGTCTCGCGCGAGTGTTTCTTTTGTCTCACACCGCTACCGAATCCTCGTGCGTCCGCAGGAAATTCTCCCACGCCGACCGTGACGGCGCTATCTTCTCTTGCAATTTCTGTTTGCCGGTCTCGCTGATCGGAGTGGAGTGCGGCTTGAACGTTTTGTGGCGATCTCTCTTGACCAATCCGCGTATTTTTGATCTACGCGTATTGGCCAAATACATCTTGGTCACGCATCCATAAAGTGCAAAACTTGCCTCAACCGGCCAAGCGTTCTTCTTTCTGTAAGATCAACCAGGTTTGATTCAAAGGAGAGGTTCTAATGAAGCCTATCAGCGGCCTACGCAATGCGATCCCCGTAGTTGTTGTCGCCCATCTTTTCCTCGGACAACCGATGGCAAATGCGTGGGAGCCGACCAAGCCCATTGAGTTTGTGATTCCCGCGGGAACCGGCGGCGGCGCCGACCAGATGGCCCGCCTGATCAGCGGCATTTCCGAGAAGCACAAGCTTTCGCCGCGGCCGCTTATTGCGGTCAATAAATCCGGCGGCGCAGGCGCGGAAGGATTTCTCGAGGTAAAAGGCAAAAAAGGCGACGCGCACACGATCATCATCACGCTGTCGAATCTCTTCACGACGCCGCTCGCCACCGGCGTCCCCTTCAATTGGAAGGATTTAACTCCCGTGGCCCGGCTGGCGCTCGACCAATTCATCCTGTGGGTGAATGCCGAGACGCCCTACAAGACCGCCAAAGAATATATTGCCGCGGTCAACGAGCGATCGGGCGGCGACAACCGCATGAAGATGGGCGGCACGGGGTCGGCGCAGGAAGATCAGATCATCACGATCCAGCTTGAACAGGCGCTCGGTGTAAAATTTACCTATGTGCCTTTCAAGGGCGGCGGCGAGGTGTGCGTCAATCTTGTCGGCAAGCACATCGACTCCACGGTGAACAATCCGATCGAGTGCGCCAACCACTGGAAGAACCGCAGTGTGCGGCCGCTCGCGGTCTTCGACACGGCGCGCATTCCGGCCGTCGAATGGAAGGGAATTCCGACCGTCAAAGAGGCTCTGGGCGCCGATATCCATTATCTGATGCTGCGCGGCATCTTCGGCCCTCCGGACATGCCCAAGGACGCTGTCGAGTGGTACGCCGCCTTTCTCAAAAAAGTTTACGATACACCGGAGTTCAAAAAGTATCTCCAAGACGGGGCGCTCAAGCCTGCCTTTGAGACGGGCGCGCCGTACGTCAAATGGGTTGAGGAGAACGAGCAGCTCCATCGTCGCCTAATGGCCAAAGGCGGGCTGCTCAAGAAATAAACAACATGCGCGTCGCAGAGCTCGTTACGGCATCGGTGTTGATGCTACTCGGCGGCGTCGTTCTGTTCGATGCCGTTCGGATCGGCTTCGGTTGGGGTCCGGACGGGCCTAGGAGCGGTTTTTTCCCCTTCTGGCTTGCGCTCACGATGATCGTTGCGTGCGGCGTGATTTTCGCGCAAGCCGCGCGGGATCGTCAGGGCAAGAGCTTCGTCAGCCGGGAACAGTTGGGCCCGGTTCTCACGGTGATCTGGCCCGCGACCGCGGCGGTCGCGTTAATGCAGTTTGTCGGCCTCTATGTCGCTTCCGCGCTCTACCTGGGTTTTTATATGCGCTGGGTCGGCCGCCACTCTTGGCTGGCGGTCGTCGTCGTCGCGATTGGTTTTCCGATCGCTTCCTTTCTGATTTTCGAAAAATGGTTTCTCGTGCCGATGCCCAAGGGCCCGCTCGAACACTGGTTGGGCTATTGATAGATGGGAATCGAGAACCTTTTACTCGGCTTTCACGTCGCGATCACGCCATTCAACCTGTTCATGGCCGTGGTCGGCATCCTGCTGGGCACGATCATCGGCGTGCTCCCTGGATTGGGCGGAGCCAACGGAGTGGCGATTCTGCTTCCCGTGACCTTCACGATGCCGCCGACCTCCGCGATCATTCTTCTCACTTCGATCTACTGGGGGGCGCTGTTCGGCGGAGCCATCACCTCGATACTTTTCAACATCCCCGGAGAGCCGTGGTCGGTCGCCACGACGTTCGACGGTTACCCAATGGCGCGCCAGGGGCAGGGCGGCCAAGCCCTGACCGCTGCATTTACGTCCTCCTTTGTCGGCGCGTTCTTCTCGATCGTGTTGATTACGTTCTTTGCTCCCGTCCTGGCGCAGATCGCTCTCAGGTTCGGCCCGCCGGAACTCTTTGCCATTCAATTTCTCACGTTCTCCAGTTTCGTGGGGCTCGGCGGCGGCAACCCGCTCAAGTCGCTGGTATCGATTCTTATCGGGTTTATCCTCGCGACCGTCGGCCTTGACATCATCACCGGCCAACTGCGCCTGACCTTCGGCATTACCGAGCTGATGAGAGGCTTTGATTTTATCATCGCCGTCATCGGCCTGTTCGGCATCGGCGAGATCTTGCTGAGCGTCGAGGAAGGGTTGAGATTTCACGGCACGAGTACGGGAATGAACCTGCGCGTAGTGCTCGACACGTGGAAAATTTTGCCGCGCTACTGGCGCACTTTTCTGCGCAGCTCCTTCATCGGCTTTTGGATGGGCTTCAAACCGGGGGGTGCGACGCCGGCCTCGTTCATGAGCTATGCCTTCGCCAAGCGCTTCTCAAAAAACGCCGATCGCTTCGGCAAAGGCGAGCTGGAGGGGGTGGTGGCGCCAGAGACCGCGGCCCACGCCGCGGGCATCGCCGCGATGTTGCCGATGATTACGCTCGGGATTCCTGGTTCTCCCACGGCGGCGGTAATGCTCGGCGGTCTTATCATCTGGGGTTTGCAGCCCGGGCCGCTGTTATTCAAGGAAAACCCCGAATTTGTCTGGGGGCTGATCGCGAGCATGTACACCGGAAACATCATCGGCGTACTCATGGTACTGGCCTTCGTGCCGCTGTTCGCCGCCATACTGCGCATTCCGTTCGCAATCTTGACGCCGCTGATCGTCGTCGTCTGCGCCATCGGCTCCTACGCGGTGCACAACAGCATGCTCGATATCTGGTTCATGCTTATTTTTGGCGTGGTCGGCTACGTCTTCAAAAAACTGGATTATCCGCTGGCCCCTCTGGTTCTGGCCCTGGTGCTTGGCGACCTGGCGGAAAATGCGCTGCGCCAGAGCCTGATCATCGCCCAGGGGTCATTCGCGATATTTTTCACGCGGCCCATTGCCGGAGTGATCATGCTGGCGGGAATTTTCTTCTTCCTCATGCCGGTCCTATCACTGTGGTGGCATAAGATGCGCGGAACGGCTGATCGTAGCTCCGCTTCAGCTGAGTCATGGCCGCATCGTCTTCGATCCGACGGACTGGTCCCTCCGGAAAGCGATGTTTAAGCTGTTGATCCGCGGGCGGTGTCTGTCGCGAACCTTTCCCGCTCTTCGCGGCGAAATCTGATTTTGCGCGAATTGAGCGAAGCCGGCGCGGCGCGCAATCCGCGAGAAACCTCCACCAGATTGATTACACCGCCGTCGTTCTGGTTCGACGCAGGGCGACTTTGGTTATCCATAAAATAATGACGATCGCGGCCAGAAGCGTGACAAGGAAAAGCGCAAAGCTGCCCCATTCGCCGCGCACCGGAGTTTTGGCGGGGTCGTACCATTCCAAAAGCTCACTCATCTGCACCCACTGGCGTGTGATGGCATTGGACGCCAGCACCAGGAGTTGTGCGACGATCAAGGCGATGCCCGTGGCTCGATGCGGCCTTCTCCAGTAAGCCACGCTCAGCAGCACGCCTAAAATCAGACTGGCGCCGGCGACGGTGAACCATAAAAGCGGTATTTTTTCCATGATCGAAGACGCGTAGATCACGCCGGCTGCGCCGTAAATCACCGCGCCCAATACATAGAGCGGCGCCAATTGGCGCAATTCGTTTTTGTCTTTGGCATTTTTTGCAAACCACTCGGCGCCGGCGACGAAGTAGGCCGCGAGGGTACCGAAGGCCATGCCGACGACGAGCAGAAAGCGCAGCAGGACTTCCGTTCTGAAGTAAAAATAGAAGCCGTGCGCCGCGCCGCCTTGATTGGCGCCCATGAAAATCTCCGGCCACTCCTGAGGATTCGCCGTCAGCGTCATCGCGGAGGAGAACATCAGGCCGATCCAATAAATAAGGACCGTTGCGAGCAGAGCCGCGGCGACGCGGAACTTGGCGAAGCTCGCCAGGTAGACGGCGTAGTAGGCGATCAACAACAGCGGAATGACCGCGAACCAAAACCATGCCTGGAGGATCGTCGCCGGGTAAAAAAACTGCGGGTAGAGAACCTGGAGAAATAGCAGTGGCACGATGCCGGCGTTGATGCCGAAGGCCATGAAGAATGGTAGTGCGTGAAACAAGCGCTCGGCGATGGCCGGTTTCTTGCGCAAGAGAAAAAGCGCCGTGGGCAAGCCGGCGACCCAAAGATTCATGAAGAGCAGATGGAGAAAAAAGCCGAAGATCTTGAGCGCCAGCAGGATCCATACCGGCACCGGGAGGCCCAACGGATCGGCAGCGGGAATCAAACCGGTCATGGCGAGCGCGCCTCCTCGCTTAATTGGACGAGATAGACGGTAAGAAACTCTCGTTCTGCAGCCGTGCCGAGCCAGGGCGGCATGGCTGGATTGGTGCGATGCAGATTGCGCACGCCGTCTCTTATCAGTTGCGGCGTCCACGGCTGAAGGATCGGCTTGATGCCATTGTAACCGTAGAAGGCATGGCACATGGCGCAATGATATTGAAAAATCGCTTCGCCACTTTTACTCCGGGCCGGCTGATCGACAAGCTCTCGATTGGCTGGTCCAATCGCATTTTGTAGATAGAACTTGGGCCAACGGCTGTGCGCGAGAAAGCCTTCTCTTTGGAGCGCCGGTATTTGTCGAACCAGCACTCCCGGAGCGATCAGGTAGTTTTCAATGCGATAAGGCTTGCGCGTGCCCTCGCGGACAAATTCGCCGGTGGTTATGGCGAGGGCACCGGCCAGGAGCAACATCAACGCGCTCGGCGGCGTGATCCAGCGTGCGCCGGAAATCACGCCCCAGGCCAAAGCCGCGACGATCAATAAAGTGACAGTGAAGTTGAGCGCGGTCATGATCAGCAGGATCGGCGCGCGCATCAAGTTGAGCTGGGCGTGGTCCGGCATCGCGATCATGTACCACACGCCGCCCACCGCGCTGAGCACCATCCCTGCGGTGGCCCATTGGGAAACCGTGCGAACGACGAGATCTTTTGTGTCGGATCGATCGGAGCGAAACGAGGCATGAAAAACGATGCCCAAGGCGGCAATGACGATGGATCCGCCGGTGCGGAGCAGCGTTTGGGGCACAAACGACGGATTAAAAAACGCGGTGAAAAAGCCGCGCTCCGGCGTCCACTCGCCGGTGGTGAGCATGAACGACGTAATGCCGGTGATCAGCACGAGGCTCACCCAGGCGGCGCCGGCGTAGATCCAACCGATGATGACGTGCTCGCGCGGCGTGACGCGGTGCCAAAGATAGTAGAACGCGAAGGCGGCGACCAGCTCGACCACGAACACGGCCCACTCCGCGGCCCAGCCGAAAACGAAGATATGAATCAGCGCGCTGGTGGTTTCGGGGCTGGCGAGACCGATGGTCCACCACAGGCCGACGCCCGTGACGGCGCCGAACACCACGGTGATCAGGATGAAAAAGCGCGCCAGGCCGTGCAGGTAAGCGAGCGGCGCAGCGTTTTGATCGCGATGGGCGCGGCGGACGAGGTCGGCGAGCAGGATGCCCGCGCCGACGGCGAATTGCGCGACGATCACATGCGGCACGCCCACCAGGGGAATGAGCATGGGCGCGGTCAAATACGGCACGTACCAGACCGGAAATTCCATAGTGAACTCGGTGAAGGTCTATTCGATCTCGGTGTTAATTTCTCTCGGTTCAAAAATTCCGCAGCTTGCCGCGCAACGCTCATCGCCCGCAGTCATCGGGCCAGTGTTCCATGTCGGTACATTTACCTTACGAGAAGCGTAACCGTGAACTCAAGACCGCACGAAATATTTTCGCGCGACGGAACTCGCCGAAGCCAGCGTTCCCAGACGGTACTTGAGACCGCGGCCGGTATTCTGTATGTAAAGGCTTTACAGCTAAATCAGCTGAAGCGAGGGACCCCATGGCAACTCCAAGCAGCAGCGAAGGCAAAGCGACGGGCCCGGTGATTTCCGGCGGGCATCTCGTCGCAAAAGCTTTGAAAAACGAAGGCGTCGAGGTCATCTGGACACTCTGCGGCGGCCATATCATCGACATCTACGACGGTTGCATCGATGAAGGCATCAAAATTATCGACGTGCGCCATGAGCAGGTCGCTGCCCATGCAGCCGACGGCTACTCGCGCCAGAGCGGCAAGATCGGCTGCGTGGTGACGACGGCGGGGCCGGGCACGACGAATGCGATGACCGGTATCGCCAATGCGTATCGCGCCGAAAGTCCTCTCCTGATGATCGGCGGGCAGGGCGCGCTCAGCCAGCACAAGATGGGCTCGCTGCAGGATCTGCCGCACGTGGACATCATGTCGCCGATCACAAAATTCGCCGCCACGGTGCCGCACACGGAGCGGATCGCCGATATGGTCTCCATGGCGTTTCGCGAGTCCGTCAACGGCGCGCCCGGGCCGAGTTATCTGGAAATCCCGCGCGATGTGCTCGACGCCAAGGTGCCGCTCGAGCGCGCGCGGATTCCCAAGCCAGGTGCCTATCGCGCTTCGACCAAATCGGTCGGCGATCCGGCCGATATCGAGAAGCTTGCCGACATTCTCGTCAAATCCGAGCGGCCGGCAGCCTTGTTCGGCACGCAAGTCTGGACCAGCCGCGGTCACGACGCGGCGGTGTCGTTTTGTCGCGCGCTCAATATTCCCGGCTACATGAACGGTTCCGCTCGCGGCATTTTCGCGCCGGGCGATCCCCATGGCTTCAATCGCACCCGCAGCCTGGCGTTCGACAAAGCCGACGTAATTCTGATCGTCGGCTGTCCATTCGATTTTCGCCTCGGTTATGGACGCCGGCTGCGCGCCGACGCCACCGTCGTGCAGATCGATCTCGACTACCGAAACGTCGGCAAGAACCGCGATGTCTCGCTCGGCCTGGTCGGCGATTGTGGCGCGATCCTCAAAGCGGTGGAGCAGGCGGCCTCGGGCCGCGCCTCGAAAGGCAACGCCCAGCGCGCCGAATGGATGAAGGATCTCCGCGCCGCGGAAGCCAAGGCCTACGAAAAACTCTTGCCGTCTTTCAAATCCGAGTCCACGCCGATCAATCCCTACCGGGTCGCCTACGAGATCAACGAGTTTTTGACCGACAACACCGTTTACATCGGCGACGGCGGCGACGTGGTGACGATCACCGCGACGGCGGTCGAGCCGCGCAAGGCCGGCAACTGGATGGATCCGGGGCCGCTCGGCACGCTCGGCGTCGGCACGTCGTTCTCGATGGCGACCAAGTTCGTGCACCCGAAAAAAGAAGTGCTGTGCTACTACGGCGACGGCTCCTTCGGCATGACCGCGTG
>CAMLCX010000187.1 GCA_946478635.1 uncultured Pseudomonadota bacterium | reverse complement strand
GTCAACCTTTCGCAATCGAGCATGAACGTAGGTTCGCACCATGCTCTCAAGTATAGCAGGTAATCTATGGGATCAACGGAGAGCGCTTTGAAAGCCACCGCTCAAGCTAATACAAAGTTTTGTAGGATGGGTGGAGGCGCCATGCGCCGATACCCATCATCGTTTGAGCCCCTTTACCGCGCAGCTTGGACGTGATCGGTACGCTTCCTGGGTAGATGGGAACATCCCATCGCTTAGCATTCTGTTGACATACCCGGACACCTAATCGATATTCAGCAAGTAATTACTAGGAGCCGACACGCCGATGCCCAAAGACCTGCGCAGTTTCATCGCCGAATTGGAATCCAAATATCCCGAAGAAGTGGCGCGTGTGAGCAAGCCGATCTCGGCGCGCTATGAAATTACGGCCTTACTCACGCAGCTGGAGAAGCAAAAACGTTTTCCGCTGCTGTTTTGCGAGCATGTCGAAGGCAGCGAGGCTCCCGTCGTGATCAACGCCCAGGCGAGCCGCAAGCTGATGGCTTTGGCGCTCGACTGTAAACCGGAGGAGCTGGCGGCGAAATTCACCGAGCGTCAGAGCAAGCCGATAGCGCCCGTGGAAGTTAGCGCCGCGCCCGTGCATGACGTCGTTATCACTGGTGACGAAGTGGACTTGACCAAAGTGCCGCTGCTCACTCACTATGACGTCAACGCGGCGCCCTACATAACGGCGGGCATCGTCGCCGCCGCCGATCCCGACACGGGAGTCAGAAACACCAGCTACAACCGGCTCATGATGGCGCGCAAGCGCGAGCTGCGCATCTTCATGGCCCTTGGCCGGCATCTCTGGACGCTGCACAACAAGATGGAACGGCGCAACGAGCCATTGCCCATCGCCATCGTGGTCGGCGTGCATCCGCTTTTTTCCCTCGGCGCCCAGGCATTCACTCCTTCGACCGAAGATGAATACGCGGTGATCGGCGGCATGATGGGCGAAGCATTGCGCGTGGTTAAGGGCAAGACTGTTCCAATTCTAGTTCCCGCCGACGCGGAAATGGTGATCGAGGGAAAAATCCTACCCAACGTTCGGCGCGAGGAAGGCCCGTTCGGGGAGTTCACCGGCCATGCCGTCTCCAAGGACGAGCGCCAGGTGATCGAAGTGACCGCGATCACGCATCGCAACAATTACATTTTTCAAGATGTCCATGCCGGCTACACGGAGCATAAGCTGATGGGCGCGGTGCCGCGCGAAGCCGCGCTGATCAAAGCCGTGCGCCAGACCGTGCCGACGGTGAAGAACGTCTGCATGCCGGTGTCGGGCAATTGCCGCTTTCACGCCTACATCTCGATCGCAAAACGGACGCCGGGCCAGGCGAAGAACGCCATCTGCGCCGCCTTCGCTTCCGACATGCTGCTCAAACACGTGGTCATCGTCGATGAGGATATCGACGTCTTCGATGAAGAGCAGGTGCTCTGGGCGGTGTCAAATCGCTTCCAGGCCGATCACGGTTTGGTCGTCATTCCCAATGCGCAGGGCAGCGAACTCGATCCGTCCGCCGGTCCGGGCGGCGTTAATGCGAAAATGGGAATGGATGCCACCAAACCGCTCACCGGCTTCGCGCCGGAGCTGAGAGTGCCGGAAGAAGTGATGAAAAAAATCCGCCTGGAAGATTTTCTACCGAAATTTGCGAAGTAGCATCGCAGCGTTGCGCGTGCCCTCACCCCTACCGCTTCGCGGGAGAGGGAGCCAAATCTTGTTAAGATTGAGCAGTCTCGCCGTTGACGCAGCGAGATTCGCTACGACGAATCACGCCAACGAAAACGGCGTCCCGACTTTTCGTTCGACCGCCCATCGGTAAGCCCACGCCGCAGCGGTGCTGTCCCACAGGGACATGCCGACGGATTCGAAAACGATGGTGTCAGAATCTTTTGCGCGCGCCGCCACTTTTCCCAGCAGCACATCGCCCAACTCCGCGACGATGTCGTCGCCCGACCACGACCCATCGGCGATCATTGCCGCATAGGGCTGCCGCGGCGCTTCGCCGCCGAGCAGCTCCTCCTTCCACGAAACGATCAGTCGGGAATTTTTTACCGTCTCGCGCGGCAACTGCCCGCTGGTGATGGAAACCACCAAAGCTCCCGGCGCAATCCACTCCGGCTCGATGATCGGCGAACGAAAACTGGTGGCCAGACTGACAATCGGCGCATGCTCGATCGCTGCGCGTGGGCTATCGACGGCCTGGACCTCGCAACCGAGCCAGGCGCTCATTTCGTTCGCGAACGCAATGCGATGCTCGCGAGTGGGACTGAAAACTTTGACCTTTCTTATGGAGGGCAACGCCCGGTGAATGGCCAGAATCTGCCCGCGCGCCTGCCGGCCGCTGCCGATGAGTCCGAGCCAATCGGCTCCGGCAGGGGCGAGATATTTGCTCGCCACGCCGCCGGGCGCGCCCGTGCGCCAGACGTTGAGCGCCGCGCCTGCGAGCATGGCCAGCAGATCGCCGCGTTCTTCATCGAAGAGCAAAATGAAGTAAGAATCCTTGGCGCCGCGAAAGAGCGCGCTGATGCGCATCCCCTGCCCCGCCCCGGGCACGGCTGAGGTGGTGATGCGGTACTTTTTGTTGCGGTCGGTCAAGCTCGTTTCCAAGCGCACCTGGCCGGCAACCGCGCCGCTGTTGAATGCGCGCAAGGATTCCTCGATGCAAACCAAAAGGCGGTCCATCGCCGCCGCGTCGCGAAAGAGCGGCGCCAAATCTTTCTCGCTTAAAATGATCGGCATAGGGCTCTCGTCTCTCCTTCGACTTGGTAGTTGCACGTGAACGATAGTGCAGCGTCTGGCTTTTATTATCCACTTAAAATAATCAGTGACGTCATTCGTTTTTGTATTGACTTGACCGTTCATCGTGGTAGTTTATATAAATTCGAGGTTTAGAGTTTAACCTATTGAAACTATTAGTTAATGCTCTAATTGAAACAGGATGATGTTGTTGACCAAACCGCCCGCCTGCCGTGCTGCGAGGTTTACGCCGCCGCTCGGGAGCACTAAAAAATGCGCGATTGGATCTCCGATCTGCTGATCTTCTTCGCCGGCGTCGCCGGCGGTGTCTTGATAACCACCATCAAACCTCTGGTGAGCGCCGCAAAGCAACACCGCGCTGAAATGGTTGCGCAGCGCGCGCGCATACTGGCCAGCATCAAAGAAAAACACGACGAAGAGATATTACACAAAGCGTTCGAAACTACGGACGCGATCCGCAGCGAACTCCACAGCTCGCTGCAAACTTTGCGTAACAGATTGACGACCGTCCTCGATCCGTCAAATGAGCCATCCGCTAAACCGCGCGGTCGCATCGTTCATCTATCCAAACGAAGAAGCGGAGTTGAATAAAGGAATCCCGCTTACCTTTCCGCTTGTCGCTGGATGCTTGCCAAGGCAATCACTCCTGTGCGATGTTCCAGTAAAGAAAACCGGGGAGGCGGCCGATAGTCAAACTCGCAAAGGGGGTACTGGCAGTCACACTGCGTTTCTGCCGATCAAAGCTATGGCTGAAGACTTACTCAAAATTGGCCTTTTCAATCGCGACGCGGCGATCATTGTTGCCGAAGGAAAAAGCTTCCTCAAGCAGGAAAATCTGCGGGTGGAAATCAGCACCGTGACGGATTCACCGACGCTGCTGCGCAATCTTATCTCCGGCAGATACGACCTGATCTTGAACAATGCGGACAACGTCATCGCCTGGGCGGAAGGCCAGGGTGAAGATCCGCAGAAAAATGATTTCATTATTTTTCTCGGCGGCAGCCAGGGCGTCGATCAGAAACTCATCGTAGCCCCGGGCATCAACGATTATAGCGACCTCAAGGGCAAGATCTTCGCGGTGGACGCACCGACCACCGGCTATGCCATCGTCGGCGTTTACATCATGAAAAACCATGGGCTCGAATGGAACCGCGATTACACATTCAAGTCCTTCGGCAACACCACGGCGCGGGCCAATGCCATGAGCAAAGGCGAAGCGGCCGGCGCGATGATGAGCCTGGCCGACGACGAGATCCAGAAACGCCAGTTCAAAGTGCTCGCGCAGGCGCAGGATTATGTCAAGCACTACGCCCGGGGCTTGGGAGCAACGCGCAGGCAATGGGCCAATGACAACGAACAGCTGGTCGTACGCTTCAACCGCGCGATGATCCGCGCCACCGATTGGCTGCAAGATCCGAAAAACAAGGACGAAGCGATTCAGGTTTTGCTGGGCGAAACCAAAAACAACAAAGCGCGCGCGGAATCCATGTACCGGCAAACGCTCAGTCCGACAATGGGCCTCACGCCGCGCAGCCGCATCGACATGGAAGGCATCCGAACCGTCCTCGAGCTTCGAGAAATCGCCGGCTTGATGAAACCGCCGGTTCCGAAGCCGGAAAAATACGTTGACGAGCGCTTCTACCAAAAGGCGCTGGCGACTCTGGGCAAGTAATTATGTTATTACGGACTCCAGAACACCCGATCGGAAATTGGCCGTGATGTTACGCCGGTCGCTTGAGCTGTCCTAACCTGCATTTGCATACTGAACTAATCTCCCATGATTTTACTGCGGCAAATTGTCTTACTGCTGATTCTTGCTTTAGCGTCTCAAATCGCCACCGTCGCCGCCAATCCATACTTGGCCAAGCCAGGCGAGCCAACCCTGCCGATCCGGGTGGCTACCTGCGCCATCAGCGGCGGCTTTATTCATCTTTACACCGCTCTCGACAACAAACTGTTCGATAAATACGGCATTAGACCCGAGTTCCTGCTCGTCCGCGGCGCAGGCGTCTCGGCGGCGGCGCTGACCTCCAACGAACTGCAATTTCTCTACTGCACGGCGGACGCGATCATTCCGAGCCTGGCAGCCGGCGCTGAGGCAAAAATGATTGCTTCGCCTCTGGTCGGCCTTCCCTGGGTCATCATCGCGCGCAAGGACGTGCACCGTCTCGAGGATTTAAAAGGTAAAATTTTCCTGGCAACCCGGCCTGGTGGAACACCGGATACTTTGATTCGCATCTTGATGAAACGACTCAGCCTGAGTTCGGAAGACTTGCAGATTCGCCACATCGGCGGCGCGGGACAAACGGAAGTTTACAATGCGCTGCAGCAGGGGTTGGGCCAGGCAACGATGGTCACGCCGCCGCTCGACGCCCGGGCCAAACACGACGGCTTCAATGTCATCTACCATCTTGAGGATCTAAAATTGCCGGCAATTTATAGCAGCGTGTTCACCAACGACCGGGTGATTAAAGAACGTCCGGCAACGGCGCAAAAATTTATCGCGGCGATGGCCGAAGCCGTTTACTTTGTCGAGAAGCACCCGGACAAAGCGAAAGCATCGGTGAGCAAGGTTCTCGGCCTGAAAGATCCAGAGTCGGCGCAGTCCGCCTACGATACGTATGCCAAGCAACTTGTGAATCGGCGCATCACGGTCCCCGCAGCGCGTGTTGCGGAAGCGATTGAAGTCGCGCGCCAGGGCGGCGCCAACGTGCGCCGCAAACCGGCGGAGACCTACGACAACAGTTTCGCCGATCATCTCAACCAGAGCGGCTTTCTGAAAGAGCTCTGGGGCACGGAACTGCCCGGGAAAAAGTGGTGACTGAAGGGCCGCCCTAGCCATGCTCCAAAAGACTTCCAACCAAACCCGCCGGCTGCCCCTGGCAAGGAAGGATATATGGGTTATTTATTTCACCAAACAAAGCGCTCTATGCTGAGATGCATCTTATTGATCGCGCTGACCGCGGTTTCTGCCATTCAAAGCACCAACGCCGGCGGCGAAACCATCCACATCGGCATCTCCACACCGGGGCTTTATGAAATTCCCACGGAGATCGCCCAGCGCAAAGGTTTTTACAAAGAAGAAGGGCTCGATGTCCGCAAGGTGGTTGTTCGGACCACGCTGCAAGTTGCTGCGCTCATGGCCGGCGAACTCGATTATTCCACGGTGAGCGGCATCATCGCGCGCGCCTCGATTCAAGGTTTGCCGGTCAAAGGCGTGATGGGCTGGTTCGACCGGCCGCTGCACATTCTCATCGCGCGTCCCGGCTTCAAACGATTGACGGATTTCAAAGGCCGGAAAATCGGCGTGAGCGGCATCGGCTCGGCGCCGCACATTATTTTGCGCGAAGCCTTGAGCCAGGCCGGAATGAACCCCGACCGCGACATCATCACTCTCGCGGTCGGCGGCTCCGGCGACCGCCTCGCCGCGCTCGTCGCGGGGACGGTTGACGCAACACCGCTCGATGTCGCCTACGTCGAGAAGGCGGAAAAGCTCGGGCTGGTCCCTGTTCTCTATTTCGGCGACGTCGTCCATACGCGGCTCGGCGGCTTCGGCGTGTCGATGGAGAAGATTCGCAAAAATCCGAGCCAGATCGTGCGCGTCATTCGGGCGACCTTGAAGGGCGTGCGCTTCATTCGGGACAATAAGCCGGAGACGCTCTCCATCATGCGAAATTATCTTAATGTCAGCGCGGAGGGGGCCGCGAAGGTCTATGATTTTTCCATGCGGTCGTTGAACGCGGATGGTCTCGTCGCCAAGAACACCATGGATTCCGAGATCCGTCTCGCCCGGGAGCAGTTGAAGATTACCGAGGAGATCACCGAGGACAAAATTATGGACTGGCGCTTCTTGAAAGAAGTGCTGGGTCAGAAGTAGTCTCTATTACGGCGCCTGGGTTGGGAGGAGCTGGGAGCAGATTTTCCGAACGTTTCCCGCAAAGACGCAAAGTTCGGATGCTTGCAATTAAAATTTTTTTAACTTAGCGCCTTCGCGCCTTGGCGGGAGTAATTTCCGATCCGAGAAAGGAGAACGACGATGGCTCAGATCAAACATATCGCGATTCGCACCCACGACGTTGAGAAGACCGCAGCCTTCTACAAGGAAGCGTTTGGCCTCGAACAAGTGGGCATCGGCCAGACCGGCATTTATCTCACAGACGGCCGTCTGAATATCGCTATCCTCAATTTTCGCGGGGTAGTGGAAGGAGAAACGATGAAGCTCGGCGTCGACCACATCGGCTTCCAAGTCGACGATGTCGACGCCGCCGTGGCGCGCATCAAGAACCTGGGCGGAAAGTCGTTGAACGAACGGCGTGAAGTGACGCACGCGGATCCCACGCAGCCGCAATCGTACTTCGAAGTGAAATGCATCGGGCCGGAAGATCAGGTCATCGACGTGTCCAATGCGGGTTGGATCGGCGCCAAGTAACGCGCAGGCTGCTGAAAAAGACTCATATGCTTCGTTGCGCTCAATCGTCTCGCGTCAACGTACTGCCGATGTACGCCTCCGCTCGCCGATTTTTCGCGCGCCTCGCCTCTGAGATCTTTTTGAGCAGCCTGCAATCCAGGTTTCAGCAACCTACTAGTGAGATGGCCCAGAAGTTCGCTGAAGAAAATCTCCCCGTTCCCTCTTTTCAAAGAGAGGTTAAGAGCTTTAGCCGAAAGTCCCCCGTTGAAAAAGGGGGACCTAGGGGGATTTGAGTTTACCTTCGTCTGCAACCATTTTACCCCGAGCATCGTCGAAGGGTCCGATCGAACCTCATACATTCTCGCGACACAACTAAGCTTCCGACATCTGTGAATTTAGAAAACTTCCGCAAATCCATCGCCGGGCTCTACTACGGCTGGCGCATGATCGGCATCGTATCGGCGCTGCGCGTCCTGGGCGGCGGTCTGCATCAGTACGGCTTCACGGTTTTTTTCCTGCCCGTCACTCAGGACCTCGGTCTTACCCGCGCATCGACGGCGCTGGCGTTCTCTTTGGCCCGCGCCGAAGGCTCCCTCGCCGCTCCCGTCGTCGGCTATCTCATCGACCGCTTCGGTCCCAGGCCCATGATGTTCAGCGCCGCGCTGCTCGCCGGCGTTGGCTACATTTTGTTTTCGCAGGTGCACAGCTACACGACGTTTCTCATCGTCTATCTCGGCGTCATCTCCCTCGCCTTCACCGCCGGTTTCGTCCACGCGCCCACCGTGGTCGCCAACAGCTGGTTCATCAAACTGCGCGCCCGCGCCATGACCGTCGTGAGCGCCGCCGTGCCGGTCGGCGGCGCGTTGATCACTCCGCTGCTTGCCGTTGCGGTGCAGAAATTGGGCTGGCGCTCGGCGGCGTTTATCGCCGGCTCCTTGTTTCTCGTCGCCGGCGTGCCCTTGTGCCTGGGCATCAAGCGCTCGCCGGAAAGCATCGGCATGGAGCCCGACGGCGCGCCGCTGCGGGCCGCGACCGATGATGGTCCTGCGAGTGAAACAGCGATCCATCGCGACAGCAGTCCCGATATCACCGCCCGCCAGGCCTTTCGTTCGCCGATCTTCTGGAACCTGATTTGTGCGATGACCTGCCGCTCGGTCGCTTTCACCACCGTCACCACTCATTTCATTCCCATGATGGTTTGGAAAGGCAGGAACCAGACCGAAGCCTCGGTGCTTCTGGCCGCATTTGCGATCTTCAATCTGCCCACCCACTTTTTGCTCGGCTGGATTGCCGACTTCGTCAACAAACCAAAGCTCGTGACCTTCTGCTTACTCTTGGGAGTTGTCGCCGTGCTGCCGATGCTCTGGAGCGATTCGGTTTGGGCGCTGTGGTTTTTCGCCATCCTGTACAGCGTGCTGGATGCGTCGATACCGGTGTTCTGGGCCTCGGTGG